>CBHFOL010000013.1:0-50124 GCA_965995405.1 uncultured Saccharothrix sp. | reverse complement strand
AAGCGGATGATGTGGTCCATGTGAATAGCGTTCCCGACACCAGTGGAGACCTGCGCAGAAGACAGGCGCGCTGAGTCCTCGGTCCCGCTGCCGTGGTCCCGCTGCATAGACGAGCAGGGAGTCCTCGGTGCCGCTGCGTAGTAGAGCTTTGGAGAAGTTCTGGGACGACGGCGGTCTTCTTTCTTGTTCCGACAGCGCCTGTGGCACGGCTACCAGAGGAAACGACTGCCCCTGCACGGGCGGCAGGTGCACGATCCACTACGGTGGGTGACGTGGGCACGACCGACTCCCGGCCGCGCACCGCACTGGAGTCGGTGGCACGGCGGGGTTTCCTGCTGGGCTCGTGGCCGTGGCGGTCGCTCGGCTACCTGCTGACCGGCCTCCCCGTGGCGTTCGTCGCCGCGCTGGCGGTGGCCGCCCTGGGCTGGCCGCTCTTCCACGCCGTGGAGCGCCTGGTCGACGGCGCGCCGGCCGCCGAGGTGGCGGGATTCGCCGTGCTGGGCATCGTGCTGCCCGCGCTGGCGCTGCCACTGGTCGCGATCCCGGTGGCGGCGGTCGAACGGCTGCGGCTGCGGATGGTGGACCGGCGGCCGACCTGGCGAGTCCGGCAGCCCGACACCGGACGGCTCCGCGCCCGCTACACCGAGGCGGCGAGTTGGCGCGAGGTCGGCTACACGTGGCTGCTCGCCCTCGCCGTGCCCGTCCTCTACGGGTCGTTCGTCGTGCTGTCGCTGTTCGTCGCCGGGCTGGTGATCAGCCCGCTCCTCGTGGTCGGCGACCCCGGACCGGTGTCGGTGGGCTTCGGCGAGGTGACCACGGTCGGCGAAGCCCTCACCTACGCCGTGCCGGGCGCGCTGCTGCTGTTGGTGCTGCCCTACCCGCTGGCGCTGGCGGCGGGCGCGCACGCGTCCGTGGCACGGGCGTTGCTGCACAGCGGGGGCAACGAGCGGCTGCACGCGGAGCTGGTGGAGGTCACCCGGTCGCGGGCCCGGCTGGTGGACGCGTTCGAGGCCGAACGCCGCCGCATCGAGGCCGACCTGCACGACGGCGCGCAGCAGCGGCTGGTCGCGCTCACCCTCCAGCTCGGGCTGGCCCAGCTCGACCTGCCGCCCGGCTCACCCGCCGCCGACGCCGTCACGTCCGCCCACCACCACGCCAAGGAACTGATGGTCGAGCTCCGTTCACTCATCCGTGGGATACACCCGCAGGTGCTCAGCGACCGGGGGCTGCCCGCCGCGCTGAGCGAGCTCGCCGACCGCTGCCCGGTGCCGGTGACGGTGTCGTGCGCGCTGACCGACCGGCTGCCCGCCCACCTGGAGACCACGGCGTACTTCGTGGTGTCCGAGGCGCTGACGAACGTGGCCAAGCACAGCGGTGCGACGTCGGCGGCCGTGGCGGCGCACTTGGAGGGCGACGACCTCGTGGTGGAGATCCGCGACGACGGCCGGGGCGGTGCGGAACCCGGGCTCGGCACCGGTCTGGTCGGGCTGACCGATCGGGTGGCCGCGATCGACGGCAGAATGCTGGTGTCCAGTCGACCGGGAGGTCCGACCCTGATTCGCGTGGAGTTGCCGTGCGGCCCGTCCGAGTAGTCCTCGCCGAGGACGGCGTCCTGCTGCGGGAAGGCCTGGTCGGGCTGTTCGACCGGTTCGGGTTCGAGGTGGTGGCGGCCGTCGGCGACGCGGACGCGCTGACCGCCGCCGTCGAGCTGCACGGGCCGGACCTCGTCGTCACCGACATCCGGATGCCGCCGGGCTTCTCCGACGAGGGGCTGCGCGCCACGCTCGCGTTGCGCCGCGCCACGCCGGGGCTGCCGGTGGTCGCGCTGAGCCAGTACGTGGAGCTGAACTGCGCCGCCGAGCTGCTGGACTCCGGCGACGGCCGGAGCGTCGGCTACCTGCTGAAGGACCGGGTCGTGGACGTGCACGAGTTCGTCGCGTCGCTGCGCCAAGTGGTCGCGGGCGGCACGGTCGTGGACCCGGAGGTGGTCCGCCGGCTGCTGAAGCGGGTCCGCGATCCGTTGTCCCAGCTGTCGGCACGGGAACGCGAAGTGCTCGGTCTGATCGCTGAGGGCCGGTCGAACGCGGCCATCGCGAAGGAGCTGACCGTGTCGGACGCCGCCGTCGGCAAGCACGTCGGCAACATCCTGGCCAAGCTCGACCTGCCGCCGGACGACGACAGCAACCGGCGGGTGCTGGCGGTGCTGGCCTACCTCAGGGGCGTCGGCTGACTCACGGCCCCGGGAACCGGCGCAGCACGCCGTCGAACGAGGCCGACCGTGCCCACCGGATCAGCGCTGCCACGATGGAGGGCACGGCCCGCCTCACGAGTTCGGGAACCGGCGCAGGGTCGGGCTGAGCGTGCTGCCCAGCGCGATCACCGCCAACGCCACCGCGCACGCCACCAGCCCGGACCGCCCGCCCACGACCGTCATCAGCACACCGCCCGCCAGCGGCCCGAGCGCACCCGCCACACCGGACGACAGCCCCACCACACCGCTCAACCGGCCGCGCAGCTCGTCCGGCGTGACGGTCATCTGGTAGGTCAGGGCGGTCGTGTTGGCCACCGGGGCCAGCAGCGCCGCGACACCCAGCAGCACACCGAACGGCAGACCGCTGGGCACCACCGACAGCGCGGCCGTGGCGGCGGCCAGCACCCACGAGAAGCCGATCACGATGACCGGCGCGGGCAGGGCCGCGTGCAGCCGGGACGCCACACTCGCGCCGAGCAGGCCGCCGACGCCGAAGCACGTCATCATCAGGCCGATCTCGCCGGCCGCCACGTCCTCCTCGCCGGACATCGCCAGCACGATCACCAGCAGCGCGCTGAACACCAGGTTGGACACCGCGATCCACACCAGCGTCGTCCGGATCACCCGGTGCGCGAACAGCCAGCGGAACCCGGCGGCGACATCGCCGGCCACCGGACCGTCGTCCTCGGCCTCCTCCGCCGTGCGGCGCGGCAGCCGCACGAACAGCAGCGCGATCGTGGAGATCACCAGCATCGCCGCGTTCGCGACGAACGGGTTGGCCGGGTGCACGGTGAACAGCAGGCCCGCCACCACCGGCCCGATCAGCGTCGCCACGTACGGCCGGGCCGTGTTGCGGGCGACCGCCGCCGAGAGCTGCGACGAGTGCACCACCTGGGGCAGCGCGGCGTGCTCGGCCGGGTCGAACACCGAGCCCGCCAGGCCCTCGATCGCCGCCACGACCAGCAGCAGCGGGAACGAGTAGGCGTCCATCGCCAACGCCACCACCAGCGAGAGCACCGCGACGGCCCGGACGCCCTGGCTCACCAGCATGATCTTCCGCCGGTCCCAGCGGTCGGCCATCACGCCGGCGGGCACCACGGCGATCATGCTCGCCGCCGCGATCACCGACGAGGCGAGTCCCATCTGGAGCGGGGACCCGGACATGGCCAGGATCAGCAAGGGGAACGCCACGACCATGACCTCGGCGGCCAGCTCGGAGAACAGCTGGCCGGTCCACAGCACGTTGTAGTTCCGGTTGCGGTACAGCGGAAGGGGCCGCTCGCCCGTCTCCGGTCCCTGCGTCTTCACGGTTACCGCCGTCCTTCGGGTGGGCTCTTCTTGGCCAGCCGGCCGGTGATCTGCATGAACGCGACCCGTCCGGTCTCCCGGTCGCGCAGGAACCTGCCGTGGTGGACGCCGGTGCCGTCCACTTCGCGCAGCACGAACCCCAGCTCCCGGTGGCAGGTGAGGGTGGAGTGCCGGCGCCTGCCGATCGACAGGCTCAGCCCGCCGTCGTCGTCGCGCGAGATGACTACGTCCGCGCCGCCGTTGGCGTAGCGGCCGAGGATCTCGTCGTCGCCGGGTACCGGCGGTCCGGGGTCGGGGTCCGGGGTGCGGTCCGGCACGTCGATACCGGGCAGTTCGGAGACCAGGTCGCGCCACAGGTGTTCGCCGGTATCGGCGGTCGTCGTCAGCGCCACGACCGTGCCGGTCGCCGGGTGCAGCCGCAGGTAGCACGACGTGCCTTCGCCGGTCCCGTCGTGGCCGTACCACTCGCCGTGCCGCGCCCAGCCGAGTCCCCAGCCGTCCGCCATGCCGTACGGGCCGGTGGCGATGTCGGCGAGCTGGTCACCGCACATGCCGCCGGCCACATCGGTCCGGGCGAACGCCAGCAGGTCGCGTGCGCTCAACGCCAGCGCCCCCGCCGGGGCCTCCACCGGGGGCAGCGGCTGGTCGGCGATCGGGAGCACCCGGTCGCGCACCACGTGACCGGTCGCCACGCCCGGATCATCCACAGTGGACAGTTTGATGTCGAGCGGGGTGAGCAGGATCGACTCGACGGCGTCCCGCCAGTCCAGGCCGGTGACGGCTTCGACCAGGCAGCCCACGACGACGTAGCCGGCGTTGGAGTAGGAGAACACCGTGCCGGGCTCGTGCAGGCGGTCCGCGCCGTGCTTCGCCACCCAGCGGCGCGGGGCGAGATGCCCGTCGTCCTCGTCTACATTGGACGGCATACCGGCGGTGTGTGCCAGCAGCTGCCGCAGGGTCACGTCGGCGGGCACCTCGCGCAGGTGCTCGCGCACCGGGCGGTCCAAGTCCAGGTCACCATCCTCGACCAGGGTCATCGCCAGCGCGGCGGTGAACGGCTTGGTCAGCGAGCCGAGTGGGACGGGGCGGTCGGCGGTGAGCCCGGACTCGGCCGTGTGCGTGCGGTCGTCGTGGTGCACGGCGAGCTGCGCGCCCGGCACGCGGTGGGTGTCCACCAGCCGGGCGAGCAGCTCGGTCAGCGCGTCAGACCGCACGGGCCACCGCTTCCAGCACGTGCGCGAAGTCCGCCGCGACCCGTTCGACGGTGGCTGCCCGGTGGATGTTCTCCGAGTAGTACCAGACGACCCGGAGCCGGTCGCCCTGCACGGCGGCGACCACCTCCACCAGGTGGCGCACCCGTTCGCGCGGGTCCTGCTCCTGCCCGACCGGGTCGTGGAACGCGCGGAACAGCCCGCCATCGGCGTCCGTATTGCCGTCGACCAGCCCGTGGTAGGCGAACAGGACGTCCGCCCGCACGGTTTCGGGCAGTGCTCCGAAGTGGCGCAGCGCGCCGTAGCCCAAGCCGTTGCCCGGCACCCGCCGCAGCGCGGCACGGGTGGAGCGCACCAGCGCTCGGCTGTCCAGCTCGCCGGAAGGAACCTCCAGCGACACCGGGTAGACCGTGGTGAACCAGCCGACGGTGCGGGACAGGTCGACGTCGTCGAACAGGTCCTCCCGCCCGTGGCCTTCGACGTCGACCACGACCCGGTCGCCACCCGACCAGCGGGTCAGCGCCCAGGACGCCGCCGCCAGCACGATGTCGTCCACCCGGGCCCGGAACGCGCCAGGCGCGCGGCGCAGCAGTGCGGTCGTGACCTCCGGGTCCAGGCTGAGCTCCACCGTCCGGATCGAGGAGGCGGTGTTCGGTCCGTCGTCGTCCACCGGCAGTGGTGCGCCGGCGGGCAGTCCGGACCAGTGGTCACGCTCGTCGTCCAGGGCTCCGTCGGCGACGTGCGCGGCCAGGCGGTTCGCCCAGTCCCGGAACGAGGTGGTCTTGGCGTCCAGCCGGATCTCCTCACCCCGCACGGCCTGTTGGTAGGCCGTGCCCAGATCGTCCAGCAGGATCCGCCAGGACACCGCGTCCACGACCAGGTGGTGCACGGTCAGGTGCAGCAACGGCCGGTCGGCGTCGAACAGCACCGCCCGCCACACCGGCCCGTCGGCCAGGTCGAAGCTCGCGTCCGCCTCGGCGGCCACGCGGCCGATCTCCTCGCGTGGCACCGAAACCCGGCGCAACGGCACGTCGGCGACCGGCTCGGCGTTGTGCTGACGCCAGCCGTCGTCGTGCCGTTCGTACCGCATCCGCAGCGCGTCGTGGTGGTTCTGCACCGCGCCGAGCGCGGCACGCAACGCCTCCTCGTCCACGTCCTCGGCCAGTTCGACCAGCGTCGACTGGACGAAGTGGTGCGGTGCGACCGGCTCGCCGTCCAGGAAGTCGCGCTGCGCCGGGGTCAGCGGGACCGGTCCCACAACCGGCCCATCAGCTACCGGCGCAACGGTTTCCGCCCGCACCGACGCCGCCAGCTCGGTGACTGTCTGGTGCAGGAACAGGTCCCGCGCGGTGATCAGCAGGCCGGCCCGCCGGGCGCGGTGCACCACCTGCATGGCCAGGATCGAGTCGCCGCCGAGGTCGAAGAAGTTGTCCCGGACGCCGACCCCGTCGACCGCCAGCACGTCCGCCCAGACCTGGGCCAGCACCTCTTCGGTGGGTGTGCCGGGCAGGTCGCGCACCGGTTCGGTGTCCGGCGCGGGCAGCGCCCGGCGGTCCACCTTGCCGTTGGCGGTGAGCGGCAGTTCCGGCAGCACGACGAACGCGGCGGGCACCAGGTGGGCGGGCAGCACCCTTCGGGCAAACGCCCGCAGGTCCGCCGGGACCCCGCCCGTCACGTACGCGACCAGTGCGGCCGGGTCGTCGCGCACCACCACGACCGCCTGCTCCACGTCCGGGTGGCCGGCGAGTGCCGCTTCGATCTCGCCCGGTTCGACCCGGAAGCCCCGGATCTTGACCTGGTCGTCCTCCCGGCCCAGGTACTCCAGGACGCCATCAGCGGTCCACCGCACCAGGTCTCCGGTGCGGTACATGCGTTCACCGGACGGCGCGGCGACGAACCGTTCGGCGGTCAGCCCGGGTTCGCCCCGGTAGCCCCGTGCGACCTGCGCGCCGGTCACGTACAGCTCGCCCGGCACTCCGACCGGCACCGGCCTCAGGTAGCGGTCCAGCACCCGGGCCCCGGTGTGCCAGGTCGGCGTGCCGATCACCGGCCGACCGCCGTCGATCCGGTGGTACAGCACGTCGATCGCGCATTCCGTTGGCCCGTAACAGTTGTAGGCGATGATGCCCGGTGCGTCCGTGAACTCCGCCCACAGCGGCTCGGGCAGCGCCTCGCCCGCGACCGTGAGCAGCAGGTCTCCGGCCGTGGCCAGCCCGGACGCGACCAGTTGTGCCGCGTAGGACGGTGTCAGGTCCAGGTGGTCGACGCCGTGCTCCCGGACGTACCGCACGACCGCCTCGGGATCGCGGCGGGTGAGGTCGTCCAGCACGTGCAGCTCGTGGCCGCCCACCATCAGCAGCAGGCCGACCAACGACGAGTCGAATGCGAACGTCGACGTGAGCGCGGTGCGCAGCCGTTCCTTCCCGTATGGTGCAACGATTCCCGCCTGGTGGCTGTGCAGCACGTTGACCGCGCTGCGCTGCTCGACCACGACACCCTTGGGCCGACCGGTCGACCCGGACGTGTAGATCAAGTAGGCCGCGTGCGCGGCATCGCGGCGCACCAACGGTTTCGTGGCCGGATACTGTCGCGCGGCCACGTCCGGGTCGTCCAGCCGGACCTCCGTGCCGAGCACGACAACCGGCGCGGCATCGGAGAGCAGCTGTTCGAGTCGTTCCGGCGGGCTGTCGGGGTCGACCGGCAGGTACACCGCGCCGACCTTCTGCACCGCGACGAACGACACGACCGTGTCGACCGACCGCGCGCCGCGCACCGCCACCACGTCCTCGGGCCGCACACCCAGCGAGATCAGGTGGTGCGCGAGCCGGTTGGCCCGCTCGTCCAACTCGGCGAACGTGACCGCCCCATCGCACACCAGCGCGGTCGCGTCCGGCGTAAGAGCGGCCTGCTGCTCGAACAGGTCGGCCAACGTCGACGGGGACACTTCACCGCCAGCGAGTGCGCGTTCGGCCACCGTCGGGGCCAGGTCGGCCATCCGGGAGCCGGGGCGGGCGGCGATCAGGCCGAGCAGGTCGCGCAGCCCATCGGATACCCGTTCCACCGCAGACTGGTCGAACAAGGTTGTGGCGTAGGAAAGCGCGCCGTGCAGCACGCCGTCGGTCAGCACGAAGTCGAAGCCCAGGTCGTGGCTGACCTCGCCGCTCACCAGGGCGACCGGCTCGACGTCCAGGCCGGCGAAGGTGATGCCCGCGTCACGGACGTTCTCCAGCCCCACCACGACTTCCACCAGCGCGTTGCGGCTCGGGTCGCGTTCCGGGCGGGCGATCTCCACCATCCGCTCGAACGGCACCGAGCCGTGCGCGAACGCGTCCAGCGCGGTCGCCCGAACCTGCCGCAGGAACCCGGCGAACGTGTCGGTTTCGTCCACTGTGGACCGCAGCGGCACGGTGTTGACGAACAGCCCGACCAGGCGCTCCAGCTCCACCCGGTCCCGGCCGGACGTCGGCGTGCCCACCACGATGTCGGCCCGCCCGCAGTACCGCGACAGCAGTAGCTGCACCGCCGCCACCAACACCATGAACATGGTCGCCCCGTGCTCACGGGCCAGACCCTCAAGCCTGGCCACCACATCCGGCGACACGGTGAACAGGTGCACGTCACCCGCCGACTCCCGCACCGCCGGACGCGGCCGGGTCGTCGGCAGCCGCAACGGCTCGACGCCCTCCAGTGTCCGCTGCCAGTAGCCCTCGTGCGCCGACGTGTCCTGGTCCTGTTGCCACACCGCGTAATCCGCGTACCGCAAAGGCTGCGCCGGAAGCTCGGCCGTGGTGCCACGGGCGAACGCCGAGTACAGGACGGCCAGCTCCTCGCCGAGCACCGCCATCGACACGCCGTCGGTCGCGATGTGGTGCACGACGAGCGCGAACACGTGGTCCCGCTCCCCTTCCCGTGCCAGCAAAGCCCGCAGCACCGGGCCCGTGTGCAGGTCGAACGGCCGAGACACCGCGTCCCGCAACCGTTCCACCACGACCGGCTCGACCAGGAACGGCTGACCGATCACCTGCACGCCACGGCCGTCGACCGTGTCGTAGGTGGTGCGCAGCGATTCATGCCGTACCACCAACTCGACAAGCGCCTCGCGCAACGCCGGAACGTCCAGCTCACCACGCAACCGCACCGCCAGCACGGTGTTGTACTCCGCGCTGTCCGGCGCGAACTCGTGCATGAACCAATGGCGCTGCTGCGCGGGCGACAACGGCAGCGGGCCGTCGCCGGCGGCCGGGATCGGGTCGTCCGCCGCGCCGCTGTCCAGGATCGCCGCGAACCCGGCAGGCGTCGGCGCGTCGAACAGCTGGCGGGGCGAGCACGCCACGCCGAACCGGGAGCGAACCCGCGACACCACCCGGATGCTGAGGATCGAATCGCCACCCAGGTCGAAGAAGTCGTCCCGAGCGCCGACCCGCTCCACGCCCAGCACCTCGGCCCAGATGTCGGCCAGCGCAGCCTCCATCGGCGTGCCCGGCTCGACGTACGGGGTGCTGGGCAGCAGAGCCGCGTCCGGCGCGGGCAGGGCGCGTCGGTCCACGGTGCCGCTCGTCGTCAGCGGCAGCTCTTCCAGCAGCACGAACGCCGCCGGCACCGCAGCGGCGGGCAGCGCGGACGCGGCGAACTCGCGCAACGCGCCGGCGTCCAGCACAGCACCGGCCACCGGCACGACGTACCCGACCAGCCGGGCCGTCCCGGACGGGTCGTGCCGGACAGCGGCGGCGACGGCCGAGACTCCGTCGTGCCGGGCCAGTACGTTCTCCACCTCGCCCAACTCGACCCGGAAACCCCGGATCTTCACCTGGTCGTCCACCCGGCCCAGGCATTCGAGGTTGCCATCGGGCCGCCACCGCGCCAGGTCGCCGGTCCGGTACATCCGGCCGCCGGGCCGGAACGGGTCGTCCAGGAACCGTTCACGGGTAAGCTCCGGGCGGTTCCAGTAGCCCAGCGACACACCGTCGCCCGCGATGAAGCACTCCCCCACCACACCGACCGGAACGGGGCGGCGGGCGGCATCCAGCACGTAGATCCCGGTGTTGGCCAACGGTTTGCCGATCGGCACGTAGGCCGCGCCGCCGAGTTCCGCGCCGCCCAGCGCGAACACCGTCGAGTCCACTGTGGTCTCCGTGGAGCCGTACGCGTTGACCACGGTCGCGGTGGGGCCGAAGAACGCGTGCACCTCTTCCGCCTGGGCACGCGGCCAACCCTCCGAACCGACCATCAGCAGCCGCAACGACTCCGGCCGGTCACCGCGCCAGCCGAACTCCGACACCAGCGCGCGGGCCAGCGTCGGCACGGTCACCATCAGCTCGGCTTCGCTGCGCACCAACAGGTCCGCCAACGCCGCCGGGTCGGTGACCACGTCCTGCGGGCACACCACCATCGCGCCGCCGAACGCCGTCGCCAACAGGAAGTCGCTGAAGAACAGGTCCACCGACAGGCTCGACACGGACAGCACCTTCGGGGCCATCGCGGTGAGCCCGTGGCGGGCGTCCCAGGCGTGCACCATATGGTGGATGTGCCGGTGCGCCACCATGACGCCCTTGGGCTTGCCGGTCGTGCCCGACGTGTAGACGACGTAGGCCAGGTCGTCGGGCCCCACGGTGGTCTGCGGCGGCGTCGAAGGCAGATCGTCCAGCTGCACCGCGTCCAGGCACACAACGGAAGTCTGGACGTCGAACCGGTCGAGCAGCCCACTACTGGTGACCAGCACGGGCGCGGCCGAATCGGTCAGCATCAGCCCGAGCCGTTCCGCCGGGTACTCCGGGTCCAGCGGCACGAACGCCGCGCCCGCCTTGAGCACCGCGAGCAGCGCCACCACCACGTCGAGCCCGCGCTCGACGCACACGCCGACCAGCACACCCGGTCCCGCGCCGAGCCCGGAAAGGTGGTGTGCCAGGCGGTTCGCCCGCACGTCCAGCTCCGCATAGCTCAGCTCGTCGTCGCCCGCGACCAGCGCGACGGCGTCCGGTGTCCGCCGGGCCTGCTCCTCGAACAGCCCGTGGATGCGGCCGGCGGCCGGGAACTCCACGTCCGTGTCGTTCCACTCAACCAGCAGCCGCTCCAGCTCGGTGCCGGTGAGCATCGGCAGGTCGGCCACCCGATCCTCGGCCCCGTCCGCCAGCGCGCCCAGCAGCGTCTCCAGGTGCCCGACCAACCGCTGTGCGGTCGCCTCGTCGAACAGCGCCGGGTCGTAGCCCACCGAGAGGTGCAGTTGGTCGGCGGCGTAGGCGGTGACGGTGACGGCGTAGTTGGTGTGCTCGTCGCCCTGGTGACCGCCGACGCTCAACCCGTTGCGGGCGGGTTCGGTCGGGTAGTTCTCGAACACGACGATGCTGTCGAACAGCACCCCGCCACTCGGAACACCCGCCCAGCGCTGGATCTGCGCCAGCGCGACGTGCTCGTGCGGCCGGGCGTCGACCTGCTCGTCCTGGAGAGACTTCAGCCAGGTCAGCACGTCCGCGTCGTCGTCCACCTCGGTACGCAGCGGCACGGTGTTGACGAACAGGCCCACCACCGACTCCACGCCGGGCAGTTCGGCCGGGCGGCCGGAGACCGTGACGCCGAAGCACACGTCCCGCTCGCCGGAGCAGCGGGACAGCAGGATCGCCCACGCGCCCTGCACCAACGTGTTGACGGTGAGGCGGGCGGACCGGGCGAACTCCTCCAGCCGCCGGGTGCGTTCCGGGGTCAGGCTCAGCCGCACGTCCTTGGAGGTGCGGGAGCCGTGGCCACGCACCGGGGGCCGGTCGTAGGGCAGCGGGGTCGGCGCCGCGGACCAGCCTTCGACCACCCGCTGCCAGTGCTTCTCCGCGAGCGTGTCGTCCCGGGTCACCAGCCACTCGACGTGGTCCCGGTACGGGCGGCGCGACGTCGGGGCGCGGCCCGCATAGTCGTCCAGCACGTCGGACAGCACCTGCGCGGAGCTCCAGCCGTCCATCATCATGTGGTGGGTCGACCACATCAGCCGCACCGACCGCTCCGACAGCCGGACGATGCCCAGCTTCAACAATGGCGCGGTGCCGAGGTCGACGTGCTGTTCGCGCCACTCGTCCCACAGGGAGTCGTGGTCGGCGTCGAAGAACTCGACCGGCACTGTGACGCCCTGGTGCACGACCTGCACCGGCTCGTCCACTCCCTCCCACACCACACTGGTGCGCAGGACCGGCGTCCGGTCGACCACCCGCTGCCACGCCCGGGCCAGCGCCTCCAGATCGGTGACGCCGTCGATGTCGACCGAGAAGTGCCCGGTGTACATGTCGCGGCCGGACTCGGCCAACGAGTGGAACAGCATCCCGCTCTGCGCGGGTGTCAGCGGGTAGATGTCTTCCACGGTCCGGCCGTTGCCGGCGATCCGGTCCACCGCCGCCTGGTCGAGTCGGGCCAGCGGGAAGTCGGCGGGCGTGCAGCCGCCGGCGTCCGGGCTCGCGCAGTGCGCCACGATCTCCCGCAGCGTCCGGACGAACGCGTCCGCCAGCCGCCGCACGGTGGCCTCGTGGTGCACGTTCTCCGAGTAGTGCCAGCTCAGCCCGAGCTCGCCGGCCGTGACCCAGCCGGTGACCTCCAGCAGCCGGTCACGGACCTGGTGCGGCGCGCGTTCGACGCCCTGGACGGGGTTCGCGGCCCGGATCAGGCCCGATTCGCGGGGCACCACGTCGAGCCGGCCGAGGTAGTTGAAGCTCACCTCCGGCTCCACGTGCGGCACCGCGCCGCCGAGGTAGCGCAGCGCGCCGTAACCGATGCCGTTGCGCGGCACCGAACGCAGCCCCTCCTTGACGGACCGCAGCACCGCGCCCCAGTCGCCCGCCGGCACGTCGAGCGCCACCGGGTACAGGCTGGTGAACCACCCGACCGTGCGGGACAGGTCGACGTCGTCGAACAGCGCCTCCCGGCCGTGGCCCTCCAACGCCACGTGCACCGGCCCGTCGCCCGCCCACTCGGCGAGCACCCGGCCGAGCGCGCTCAGCAGCACCTCGTTGACCCGCGTCCGGTACACCTCGGGCACGTCCCGCAGCAGCCGGGCCGTGGTGTCGGCGTCCAGACCGACCTCCACGGACCGCAGCGAACCGGCCGTGTTCTCGCCGGACGTGTCCGCGGGCAACGGCCGTACGGCAGGCAGCGACGTCCAGTGGTCGAGTTCGTCGGCGAACCCGTCGTGCGCCACGTGATCGGACAGCCGCACCGCCCACTCGCGCAACGGCGTGGTCTTCGCGCCCAGGTCGATCCGCGCACCGCGCAGCGCCTGGTGGTACGCGGTGTCCACATCGGACAGCAGGATCGGCCACGACACCGCGTCCACCGCGATGTGGTGCACGGACAGGAACAGCCTCGGAGCACGTGAGCCCAGCAGGTACAGCCGTGCACGCACCAACGGCCCGGACGCCAGTCGATACCCCTGCTGCGCAGAGGTGTTCTCGGCGTCCATCGCCGCGTCCTGCGCCCATTCGTCCACTTCGGACAGATCGATCCGACGCAGCAGCTCCCGGTACTCGGCTTCGGCGATATGCGCCCGCCACCGGCCGTCGACCTGCTCCGCCCGCAGCCGCAACGCGTCGTGGTGGTCGACCAGCGCGGTGAGCGCCGCCCGCAGCGCGTCCTCGTCCACGGTCCCGGTCAGTTCCAGCGACAGCGACTGGGTGAACTGGCCGGTGCTCGCGGTCAGGGTCTCGAAGAACCAGTGTTGGATGGGCGTCAACGGCAGTTCGCCGGTGCCCTGAGCGGCCCTGGTGGCGGCGACGGGCGCGGCGGCGGCGACTTCGGCGGCCAGTTCGGCGATGGTCTGCCGGTGGAACGTCTGCTTCGGGGTGAGCCGCAGCCCCGCGTCCCGCGCCCGCGCCACCACCTGGAGGCTCAGGATCGAGTCGCCGCCGAGGTCGAAGAAGTTGTCGTCCACGCCGACCTGCTCGACGCCCAGCACCTCGCGCCAGATCCGCGCCAGATCCTCCTCCACCGGCCCACGCGGGGCACGGGAGGTGGCGACCGCACGCAACTCCGGCTCAGGCAGCGCCCGGCGGTCCACCTTGCCGTTCAGGTTGAGCGGCAACGCATCCAGCACCACGACCACCGTCGGCACCATGTGCTCCGGCAGCCGTTCGCGGACGAACGCCCGCACCGTAACCGGATCAGCGGCACCGACCACGTACCCGACGAGCCGACGGGTGCCGGTGGCGTCCTGCTTCACCGCCACGGCCGCCTCGCGCACGTCCGGGTGCGCGGCCAGCACGGTCTCCACCTCGCCCAGCTCGATCCGGAACCCCCGGACCTTGACCTGGTCGTCCACCCGGCCGAGGAACTCCAGCGTGCCGTCCGGACGCCGCCGCGCCAGGTCACCCGTCCGGTACCAGCGCCCGCCGGACGGCCCGGCCACGAACCGTTCGGCGGTCAGGCCGGGCCGGTCCAGGTACCCGCGCGCCAGCGCCGGCCCCGCCAGGTGGACCTCGCCCGGGACACCCACCGGGGCGGGCCGCAGCCTGCGGTCCAGCACGTGCACCCGGACCCCGGGCAGCGGCCGGCCGATCGGTACGGACGCGGCGATGTCGGCCGCCGTCAGCGGCTCGCTCATGGTGGCGCACACCGTGGACTCGGTGGGCCCGTAGGCGTTGATCACCCGGTGCCGGGCGGTCCACCTGCGGGCCAGCTCCGGCGGGCACGCCTCGCCCGCCACGATGATCGTGGTGGTGTCCGGCACGTCGCTCTCCCGCAGCACGCCCAGCGCCGTCGGCGGCAGCGTGACGTGCGTGATGCCGTGCCGGACGATCAGGTCGGTCAGCGACGGGCCGGGCAGCAACTGCTCGGGCGACGCGAGCACCAGCGTGCCGCCGGACAACAGCGACATGCCGATCTCGGAGAACGCGGCGTCGAAGCTCAGCGACGCGAACTGGAGCACCCGTGCCCCGCGCCCGGCGCGGAAGTGCCGCGACTGCCCGTCCACCAACCCGTACGCGCCCGCGTGCGTCACCACGACGCCCTTGGGCCGTCCGCTCGACCCGGACGTGTAGATCACGTACGCGGGGTGCTCCGGAACGAGCTCCACGGGAGGCGGCTCGTTGCCGGGATGGGCACGCAGGGCCGCGATGATCTCGGGCGTGCCCAGCGCCAGGCATTTGGTGCCCGGCGCGACCTTCGCCCCGAACGAACTGGACGAGATCACCAGCGCCGGCCGCGCGTCCTCCACCGTGTAGCGCAGCCGCTCCACCGGGTACTCCGGGTCGAGCGGCAGGTAGGCGGCACCGGCCTTGAGCACCGCCAGCACCGCGACGATCTGGTCGATCGAACGCGGCAGCGCGACGGCCACCACCTGTTCCGGCCCCGCGCCCAGCGACCGGAGCAGCCAGGCCAGCCGGTTGGTCCGCTCGTCCAGCTCGGCGAAGTCCAGTTCCCGCCGCTCGCCGATCAGCGCGAGCGCCGTCGGATCGCGGCGCACCTGCTCGGCGAACAGCTCCGGGATCGTGCGGGTGCCGGGGCCGAAACCGTTGTCCGTCCACGAGGTCAGCCGCGCCAGCTCGACGTCGTCCAACATCGGAATCGCGGCCATCGGCCGGAGCGGCGCGGACGCGATCCCGGCCAGCAGCGTGACCAGCCGGGCCGCGAGGCGTTGCGCGGTGCCGGGGGTGAAGATGTCGGTGCTGTACCCGAGGTAGCCGACGAGCCCGCCGTCCTGCTCGAAGAAGTCGAACGACACGTCCGAGCTGGCCGTGACGACCGGCGGCAGCACGTCCTCCACGTCCAGGCCCGGCACCGCGGCGGCGGACTTGAGGGTGTTCTCCAGGTTCACGACCACGTCCACCAGCGCCGGCCGACTCGGGTCGCGGCGCGGCGACAGCGCCTCCACCAGCCGCTGGAACGGCACGTCGCCGTGGGCGAACGCGTCCAGCACGTCGTCCCGCACCGCCCGCAGGTGCTCGGCGAACGGCACCGATTCGTCCACTTCGGACCGCAGCACGACGGTGTTGACGAAGAACCCGACGACCCGCTCGGTCTCCACCCGGTCGCGACCGGACACCGCCGTGCCGACGGCGATGTCGGTGCGCCCGGAGTGCCGGGCCAGCAACAGCTGCACGGCGGCGGTGATCGTCATGAACAGGGTGGCCCGCGACTCCCGGGCCAGCGCCGTCAGCCGGGACACCACGTCGGCGGGCACCTCGAACCGGTGGTTCGCGCCCGCACCCGATCGGACCGCCGGCCGGGGCAGGTCGGTCGGCAGGTCCACCGGCTCCAGCCCGGCCAGCCGCTCCCGCCAGTAGTCCAGCCCCGCCGCCGGCTGCCGTCGTTGCCATGCCGCGAAATCCGCGTAGCTCACGGCGGGCTCGGGGATGACGTCGCCGCGCAGCGCGGCGGTCAGGTCGTCGATCAGGACGCCGGTGGACCAGCCGTCTGTGACGATGTGGTGCATGTTCAGCAGGAGCACGTGCTCCCGGGCGTGCACCCGCACCAGCCGGGCCCGGAACACCGGCCCCGTGCGCAGGTCGAACGGCCGCTTCGCCTCCTCCAGCAACACGTCCGTCAGGTCGCCGGTCAGCTCGGTCAGCGGCACCGGCACGTCGCCGGCGGGCAGCACGACCTGGCGGCCCTCGCCGTCCGCCGAGTCGAACCGGGTGCGCAGCGATTCGTGCCGGTGCACCAGCCCGCGCACGGCGTCGGTCAGCGCGGCGACGTCGAGGTCGCCCACCAGCCGCAACGCGCGCAAGGTGTTGTACTCCACGCTGAGCGGATCGACCTCGTGCAGGTACCACAGCCGCTGCTGGGCCGGCGACAGCGGCGCAGGCCCGTCGCCCGATCCCCTCGTGATCCCATCGGGCGGCCCGTCCGACGCGCCACCCGCGAGGCGACGCAACAGCGCCTCCCGCAGGTGGTCGGGCAGCGCGTCGACCCGGTCGTCACGCGCGGAAGGGATTGCCACGGTGTTCCCCCTCGATCGATTCCTCCAGGCTCGCGAGCACTTTCTCCCGCACGCTCTCGGCCAGGCCCGCGATGGTCGGCGTCTCGAACACGTCCCGCAGCGACACGGTCACCCCGAACGCGCGGCTCACCCGTGAGGTCAGCCGCAGGCTGGTGATGGAGTCGCCGCCCAGGTCGAAGAAGTTGTCCTCCGCGCCGACCCGCTCCACCGACAGCACCTCCGACCAGATGCCGATCAGCGCTTCCTCGGTCGGGTTGCGCGGTGCGACGTAGGCGGGTCGCCCGTCGTCGCCGCCCGGTTCGGGCAGCGCGCGCCGGTCGACCTTCCCGCTGGTGTTCAACGGCAGTTCGGGCAGCACCACGAACACCGACGGCACCATGTAGTCCGGCAACGTGGCCGCGACCCGCTCGCGCAGCTCCTCGCGTTCCGGCAGCGGAGCGGCCGGCGGCGGCACGACGTAGGCCACCAGGCGCTTGTGCCCGGAGGCGTCCTCCCGCGCGACCACCACGGCGTCGCCCACGGCCGCGTCCGCACGCAGCACGCTCTCCACCTCGCCCGGCTCCACCCGGTAGCTGCGGATCTTGACCTGGTGGTCGACCCGGCCGACGAACTCCAGCAACCCGTCCGCGTTCCAGCGCACCTGGTCCCCGGTCCGGTACAGCCGCTCCCCCGAAGGTGCCGCGACGAACCGTTCGGCGGTGAGGTCCGGCCGGTCGACGTACCCGCGCGCCAGCCCCACGCCACCGATATACAGCTCCCCGGTGACGCCCACCGGGGCCGGGGACAGCCGGCCGTCCAGCACGTGCAGCACGGTGTTCGGCACCGGACCGCCGAGCGGGACCGTCCGGTAGCCCGCGCCGTGCTCGACCGGGAACAGCGTGACGGACAGCGCCGTCTCGCTCGGCCCGTAGATGTTGACCAGGCGGCGGTCCTTCGACCACACGTCGGCCACCTCGGTGGGCAGCACGTCGCCGCCGACGCCGATGGACCGCAGGTCCGGCAGCGCCTCCGGGTCCAGGATGCCCAGCACGGCGGGCGGCAGCGTCACGGCGGTGATCCGCTTCGACCGGAGCTGGCCCGGCAGGTCGTCCACCTGGCCCTGCGGGTCCAGCCGGGCGAGCACCAGCGTGGCACCGGACGCCAGGGTGGTGAACACCTCCCACACGCCGCCGTCGAAGCTCATCGTGTAGAACTGCAACGCCCTGCCGCCGGGCGCGAGCCCGTAGCGGACGCAGGCCTCGGTGACGATGTTGTGCAGCGAGCGGTGCGTGATCGCCACGCCCTTGGGCCGCCCGGTCGAGCCGGACGTGTAGACCACGTACGCCAGGTCGCCCGCGTCGCCACCGTGCCGCGGCGGGGTCGCCGGCCGTTGCGCGACCGCGTCCCGCTCCACGTCGAGCAGCACGACCCGAGCCCGTGAGGCGGGCAGCCGGTCCACGACGTTCCCGGTGGTCAGCACGACGGCGGGCCGGGCCTCGTCCAGCATCCCGGCGAGCCGGGCCGCCGGGAAGTCCGGGTCGAGCGGCACGTACGCGCCACCCGCCTTGAGCACGGCGAGGATCGCCACCACCACGTCCAGCCCGCGCTCGACCGCGACGCCGACCACCACCTCCCGGCCGACGCCCAGGTCACGCAGGTGGTGCGCGAGCCGGTTCGCCCGCCCGTCCAGCTCGGCGTAGGTCACCGACCGGTCGCCGTCCTCGACCGCGACCACGTCCGGCCGCGCATGCGCCAAGTCGGCGATCACCTCGTCCAGCCGCCGCAGCGGTTCGTGGCGCGCGCCGGTCGCCCAGCCTTCGATCACCCGGTGCTCGGCGTCGGTCGCCATCGGCAGGTCGGCCACCCGGTGGTCGTCGCCGGCCGGCATCGCCGCCAGCAGCACCTCCAGCCGGTGCGCGAACCGCTCCGCCGTGCCGCCGTCGAACAGGGCGGGGTCGTAGCGGACGGAGAACGTCATGCGCTCGCCGGGGTAGGCCAGCAGCGCCAGCGGGTGCCCGCTGACCTCGGTGGAGCTGACGTCCACCAGCCGCAGCCCGCTCGAACCGGCCGCGCCCGGGTAGACCGGGTAGTTCTCGAACACCACGATGCTGTCGAACAGCCCGGTGTCCGCCGGGAGCGGGCTCCACTCCTGCACCTGCGGCAGCGACACCGCCTCGAACGCCCTGGCCTGCGCCTGGACGTCCTGCAACTCGTGCAGCCAGTCCACCAGCCGCCGGCCCGGGTCGACCTCGGTGACCACCGGCAGGGTGTTGATGAACAGGCCCAGGATGTCCTCCGCACCGGGCAGGTCCGCGGGGCGGCCGGAGACCGTCGCGCCGAAGCAGACCCGGGTCTCGCCGCCGGCCCGACCCAGCAGCAGCGCCCACGCGGCCTGGATGAGGGTGTTGGCGGTGAGGTGGTGCCGTTGCGCCCACTCGACCAGCCGCCGGGACACCTCCGGGGACAGCGAGAAGTCCGACGAGCCCGTGGACCGTGAACGGTGCGCGGGCGCGGGGGTCCGGTCGTAGGGCAGGGCGGTCGGCGCGGTCACGTCGGCCAGCGCCTGCGTCCACCATTCCCTTGCGGCGGTGGGGTCCTGCTCGTGCAGCCACTCGACGTAGCCGCGGAACGGCGGGCGCGAACGGGGCGCATCGTCGGCGTAGCAGGCGAACACGTCCACCAGCAGCAGCTGCGCGCTCCAGCCGTCCATGAGCAGGTGGTGCGTGGTCCACACGACCCGGACGCGCGTGGCGGACAGCCGGATCACGGCGACCCGGGCGACCGGCGCGGCGGTCAGGTCCAGCCCGTTCCGCCGGTCGGCGTCGAGCAGCCGGGTCAGTTCCGCCGGGTGTTGGTCCTGCGGGATGTCGCGCCAGTCGTGCCGGGCGATCGTGAGGCGGGCCTGGTGCTGCACGAGTTGCAGCGGCTCGTCCACGCCGTCCAGCACCAGGCGGGTGCGCAGCGCCGAGTTCAGGTCCACGACCTGCTGCCACGCCGCGCAGAACCGGTCCACGTCCGCGACGCCGTCCAGTTCGGCGGTGAACTGGCTCAGGTAGATGCCGGAGCCGGGGTCCATCAGCGAGTCGTAGAGCATCCCGCTCTGGGTGCGGGTGAGCGGGTAGAGGTCCGCGACCTGCCTGCCGTCGCCGACCACCGCGTCCACAGTGGACTGGTCGAGCTTCGCCAGCGGGAAGTCGGACGGCGTCCGGCCGCCCGTGCCGGGTTCGGCGCAGTGCCGGACGACCAGTTCCAGGTTGCGCCGGAACCGTTCGGCGAGCCCGGCGATGGTCTCCTCGCGGTGCAGGTTCGCCGAGTACTGCCAGGCGAACTCCAGCCGGCCGGACCTCAGCTCGGCGACCACGTCGAGCACGTGGGTCCGGGTCCCGTCCGGGTCCTGGACCAGCGACAGCCTCGTTTCATCGACTCGGCCCAGGTAGTTGAAGCTCACCAACGGCTGGGGCCCGTCGACGCGGCCGGTGAGGTAGCGCAGGGCGCCGTGGCCGATTCCCTTGCGCGGCACGGCCCGTACCTGTTCCTTGACCGACTTCAGTAGCGCATCCCAGCCGGCCGGTGCGGTGTCCAGCGCCAGCGGGGAGTAGCTGGTGAACCAGCCGACAGTCCGGGACAGGTCGACGTCCTCGAACAGGTCTTCCCGTCCGTGGCCTTCGACGGCCAGCAGGACCCGGTCGCGGCCCGTCCACTCGGCGAGCACCCGTCCCAGTGCGGCATAGAGGATGTCGCCGACTTCGAGCCGGTAGGCGTCCGGGACTTCGCGCAGCAGTGCGGCCGTGGTCTTCGCGTCCAGCGACACCCGGACCTCGCCGCCACTGGCTACGGTGTTCGGGCCGGCCAGGTCGAGCGGCACGTCCGTCACCGCGTCCACCGCCGACCAGTACGGCAGTTCGTCAGCGAAGCCGCCGGCCTCGGCGTGCGCGGCCAGCTTGGCGCTCCAGTCGCGGAACGACGTGGTCCGGGGCGGCAGAGTGCCGCCGGACAGGGCCGTGTGCAGGTCTTCCACCAGCACCCGCCACGACACGGCGTCCACTACGAGGTGGTGCGCAGTCAGCGTCAGCTCGGTGCCATCCAGGACCGCGCCGATGATCGGCCCGTTCACCAGGTCCGGTTCGGACACGCCGACCAGGTCGTGGGTCTCGACGGGCTCGACGTGCAGCCACGTCCGCCCGTCCTCGCGCCGGACGCGTGCCCGGAGGAGGTCGTGGTGCTCGACCAGCACGGCCAGTGCCTTGCGCAGGTCGGCGACGTCGATCGCCTCGGGCAGCCGCACGACGAGCCGCTGGTGGAACGTCTCGGGCCGGTCGATCCGGTCGAACAGCAGGCGCTGCACCGGGATCAGCGGCACCGGACCGGACACCGGACCGCTGCGCCGCTCGACCGCCGCCTCCACCGTCACGTGCGGGCTGAGCGTGCGGATCGTCTGCCGGCGGAACAGGTCCCGCACGGCCAGCCGCAGCCCGGCCCGGTGCGCCTTCGCGGCGACCTGGATCGCCAGGATCGAATCGCCGCCCAGGGTGAAGAAGTTGTCGTCCACACCGACCCGGTCCACGCCGACCACCTGCGCCCAGATGTCGGCCAGCGTCTGCTGCACCGCGTCCTCGGGCGCGGCGTACCCGGTGTCGGTCTCCAGCGGCGGCACCGGCAGCGCGGACCGGTCCAGCTTGCCCCGGCGGGTGTTCGGGAACTCGGCCAGCACCAGGATCGCGGACGGCACCATGTACCCGGGCAGGGTCTGCTCCGCGAACGCCCGGACCTGCGCCGAGTCGGGCTCGGCACCGTCCGGCGTCACGTAGCCCACGAGCCGCTTGCGCCCCGGCGCGTCCTCCACGACGGTGACGACCGCCTCGCCGACGTCGGGGTGCTGTTGCAGCACGGCCTCGATCTCGGCCAGTTCGATCCGGTAGCCCCGGATCTTGACCTGGTCGTCGATCCGGCCCAGGAACTCCAGGTCACCCGACGGCAGCCGGCGCACCAGGTCACCCGTCCGGTACAGCCGGCCGCCGGGGACGAACGGGTCGGCGACGAACCGCTCCGCCGTGAGGTCCGGGCGGCCGAGGTAGCCGCGCGCCAGGCCGATTCCGCCGACGTGCAACTCACCGGGCACGCCCACCGGCTGCGGGTTGCCGTGCGGGTCCAGCACGTAGGCCGTCGTGTTGTCCAGCGGCAGGCCGATCGGCGGCAGGCCGGTGGCCGGCTCCGGCTCGATGTCCGCGCCGGTCGCCAGCACTGTCGACTCCGACGGCCCGTAGTGGTTGACCATCCGCAGCCGCCACTCGGGGCGGGGCCTGCGCCGCACGACGTCGCCGCCGGTGATGACCAGGCGCAGCCGGTGCGCTACCCGGTCCAGCTCGTCCAGCACAGTGTCGACCCGGCCGCCGACCAGGACCGA
This sequence comes from uncultured Saccharothrix sp., assembly GCA_965995405.1. GTDB lineage: Bacteria > Actinomycetota > Actinomycetes > Mycobacteriales > Pseudonocardiaceae > Actinosynnema. Next base: position 28,066 of record CBHFOL010000013.1, on the reverse strand, counting down.
GACGGTCACTTCCCGGTCCGCGATCCAGCGCACCAAGTCCACAGGATGGTCCAGGACCTCGGGCTCGGGGATCGCCACCCGTGCGCCGGCGAGCAGGTTCGGCCACACCTCCAGCACGACGCCGTCGAATCCGATCCCGTTGAGCAGCGCGCCGGCGTCGGCCTCGGTGATGTCGTAGCGGTCGCGGTACCAGCACGCCAGGTCGACCAGGGACCGGTGCTCGATCATCACGCCCTTGGGCCGCCCGGTCGAGCCTGACGTGTAGACGACGTAGGCAAGATCGTCGGGCTTGACCGACGTGGTCGGAGCAATACTCGACTGTTCCGCGATGGCGGGGTCGGTGTCGATCCGGACGACCGCCGCGTCCACCACTGGCAGCGTGTCGGCGAGTCCTTCCCGGGTCAGCACGACCGGCGTCTTGGTGTCCGCCACGACGAAACCCACCCGGTCAGCCGGGTTGTGCGGGTCCAGGGACACGAACGCGCCGCCGGCCTTCATCGCGGCCAGCATCCCGAGCACGAGGTCCACCCCGCGATCGAGGTACAACACGACCGGGACGCCTGGACCAACACCGAGCCCGACCAGCCGGTGCGCGACCTGGTTCACGGCGGCGTCCAGTTCGGCGAAAGTGAGCTTGCGGTCGCCGCACTCGACGGCGATCAGGTCAGGAACGCGGTTCGCCTGCTCGGCGAACACCTCGTGCGCCAGGCGTTCCACGTCGTGGTCGCGCGCGGTGTCGTTCCACACCACCAGTTCCTGCGTCAGCTCGGCGTCGGTGAGCAGCCGCAGGCGACCAACCGGGGTTCCCGGCTCGGCCGTCGCCGATTCCAGCAGCACCCGCAGGTGTCCGGCCATCCGCTCGATGGTCGGGGCGTCGAACAGCTCGGTGCTGTACTGGATCATCACGTCCAGGCCGCCCGCCCGTTCGGTGAACTCCAGCGAGACGTCGAAGATCGCCGACACGCTCGGCAGGTCCACCTTGTCGGCGGTCGCGTCCCCAAGACGCAGTTCGCCCGGCAGGGCGTTCTGGAGCACTACCATCGCCTGCACCAGCGGGGTGCGTCCGGCGTCGCGCTGCTCGTCCACCTCGTCCACCAGGCGCTCGAACGGCACGTCCCGGTTCGCGAACGCGCCCAGCGACGTCTCCCGCACCTGGCCGAGAAAATCGGCGAACGGAAGATCCGCGTCCACATCGGACCGAAGCACGAGGGTGTTGATGAAGCAGCCCACCAGCGGCTCCAGCTCGGGACGGTCACGGCCGGACACCACAGTGCCCACCGCCACATCGCGCCGACCGGAGTAGCGCGCGAACAGCACCTGGGACGCCGCAACCAGCGTCATGAAGAGGGTCGCGCCGTGCTGTGCGCCGACCTCGCGCAGGCTGTCGGTCAGCTCGGCGGGGATGGTGAACCGGTGTGCGGAGCCCGCCGAGCCACGGGTCGCCGGGCGCGGCCGATCGGTGGGCAGCTGGAGCGGGGTCAGCCCGGCCAGCTCCTCCCGCCAGTACCGCAGCCGGTCGTCCAGCTCCGCTTTACGTTGCCACGCCGCATAGTCCCGGTAGCGGACCGGCAAGCTCGGGAGATCCTTGCCCGCGTACCCGGCCGACAGCTCGTCCAGGATCACGCCGAGCGACCAGCCGTCCACCGCCGCGTGGTGCAGGCCGAGGACCAGCACGTGGTCGTCCACGCCGAGCCGGACCAACTGCGCCCGCAACACCGGGCCGGTACGCAGGTCGAACGGCGCGCCGACCTCCTTGTGCAGCAACGAGTCCAGCTCACTCTCGTCCGCGTCGACCACGATCAGATGCGCACCACCGCCATGGACGACCTGGGTCGCCTGCCCATCCTCGCCGATTTCGATCGTGGTCCGCAGCTGCTCGTGCCTCGCGACCACACCCGCCAACGCGGCCTCCAGCGCGGCAACATCGAGCGGACCGCGCAGCCGGCGGGCGGTGTGCACGTTGTACTCGACGCCCTCGGGATCGAGTTCGTGGAAGAACCAGAAACGCTGTTGGGCGAACGACAACCGAGTGTCGTCCGCAGGTTCGATCACGTCGGTGTCGAGCGCGGCGGCCGACGCCACCCGCTCGGTCAACGCCCGCACGGTCCGTGCGTCGAACAACGTCCGCGCGGGCAACGACACACCCGCCTCAGCGCTCAGCCGTGACAGCACCCGCAGCGCACTCAGCGAATCGCCGCCGAGCTCGAAGAAGTCGTCCTCCGCACCAATCCCGTTCAGCCCCAGCACTTCCGCCCACACCCGCGCGATCTCGACCTCGTCACCACGGGGCTCGACGAACGCGGTCCGGGTGCGGTCCCGGCGCATCGGCGCGGGCAGCGCGGCACGGTCCAGCTTCCCGCTCGGCGTCAACGGCAACCGGTCCAGCACGACGAACGCCGCCGGCACCATGTGGTCCGGCAACTCCAACGCCAGGAACCGGCCCAGATCGGCCACGTCACCGGACGCCACGACATACCCGGCCAACGTGCCGTCCGGGCGCAGCACCACAGCGGCCTGCACGACCCCGGGGTGCCGCAGCAAGACGGCCTCGATCTCGCCCAGCTCCACCCGGAAGCCACGGATCTTCACCTGCGAGTCGGTGCGCCCCAGGTACTCCAGCTCGCCGTCCACCCAACGGACCAGGTCACCGGTCCGGTACATCCGTTCACCCGAGGGCGCGGCAACGAACCGCTCGGCGGTCAGATCCGCCCGCCCACGGTAGCCGCGCGCCAACTGCACACCGGACAGGTAGAGCTCACCCTCCGGCACGTCCCGCAGCTCCGCGTCCAACACCCGCACGCCGACCCCCGGCGCGGGCCGCCCGATCGGCACCCGCTCCGCACCCCGCACAGTCGCAGAGAAGGTGACGTCAACCGACGCTTCAGTCGGCCCGTAAAGGTTGTGCGGCCCCACGCCCAGAACGTCGAAGCACCGGTCCCGCAACGGCGCGGGCAGCGCCTCACCGCTGCACACCACCAACCGCAACCCCGTACACGTCGCCGCAGCAGGCTCGGCAAGGAACGCCGCCAGCATCGACGGTACAAAGTGGACGGTCGTGATCCGCTCGTCCCGCATCAGCCGCGCCAGGTAGTCCGGCTCGCGGTGCCCACCGGGCCGGGCCAGTACCAGCGTCGCCCCGGTCACCAGCGGCCAGAAGAACTCCCACACCGACACGTCGAACGACGACGGCGTCTTCTGCAACACCCGGTCCTGCGGGGTGAGCCGGTACTCCCGCTGCATCCAGTCGAGCCGGTTGACGATGCCCGCGTGCGGCACCATCACGCCCTTGGGCCGCCCCGTCGAACCGGACGTGTAGATGACGTACGCGAGATGGTGCGGGAGCGTCGCCACCTCCGGCGCGGTGTCCGGGTACCCCGGCCGGGGAGCGCCGACGTCGAGCACCGTCCACTCCCCCGCCGGGGCACCCGTTCCGCCCAGCAGCACCGCAACGCCCGCGTCGGCGAGCATGTACGACAGCCGCTCGGCCGGGTAGTCCGGGTCCAGCGGGAGGTACGCGCCACCCGCCTTGAGCACGCCGAGGAGTCCCACCACGAGGTCGAGGCTCCGTTCGAGGAACAGGCCGACCGGCACATCCGGACCCACCCCGTGCCCGATCAACTCCCGGGCGAGCCGGTTGGCGCGCGCGTCGAGTTCGGCGTAGGTGAGGCGGTCGCCGCCGGACACCACGGCGGTGGCGTCCGGCGTCCGCGAGACCTGGTCCGCGAACAACTGGTGCAGCATTGGCGGGACTCCTCGGGTCAGGACGCGAGCGGTTCGAGTTCGAACACGACCGAGACGGTCAGGGTGGTGATCAGGTGCTTGCGCAGCAGGCGCCAGCCGCCCTCTTCGAAGACCCCGTCCCACTCGTCCAACGTGGGCAGGTACACGCCCATGAGGTCGTGGCCGACCTCGAAGCCGAGCGTGAACATCGGCAGTTCGTCGTCGGGGAAGCCGACCGTGCGGGTGGCGTCGCCGAGCAGGAACCGCCGTGCCTTCGGGAAGGCCTCGCGGATGCGGCGCAGCGCGCCGACGCAGTTCGCCCGAGGCCAGAAGTCGTGCCCCATCATGAAGCACGTCACCAGGTCCACCTCCGCGAACTCCGGCCGCGGGGTGATGGCGCGCGCGTCGCCCTCGGTGAACGTGATGCGGTCCGCCAAGCCCTGCGCGGCCACCTCGCGGCGGGCCATGTCGACGGCCGGGCCGGCGATGTCGATGCCGACGCCCCGCACGCCGGGGTGCCTGCGGGCGATCTGGATCAGCCGCTCGCCGCTGCCGGAACCGAGGTCCGCCGCCGACGTGACCTGGAAGTCCAGTCCGTCCATGGCCTCCCAGAACGCCGGGTCGAAGTACCGCTCGCTGATCTCGCGGCACGCGTAGCTGATCGCGGCGGCGTCGCGCTGGTAGAACTCCCCGGAACGGTTCCCGTTGCGCAGCACGTGCGGCATCCGCCGGAACAGCTCGCCGCTGCCCTGGCTCAGCCAGTGGAACAGCGACCGGTGGCGGTGCACGTCGGCGAACGCGGGGCCGACCAGGATGGTGGTGCCACGGCGTTCCACGATGCGCACGCTGGCCAGCGCCGCGAACATGGCCAGCGTGGACGGCTGGTGGAGGTCGTTGCGCGCGGCGAACTCCGCCGCGTCGATCTTGCCGTGTTCGTGCAGCTCGTCGAGGGCACCGACTTCCCAGGCGGCGCCAACGGCCGACGCCGCCACGGTGGAGTTGAAGATATCGACGGCGGCACGTCCCGCCGTGTCGTTTTCCCTGATAGCGGTCATGCTTGTCGTTCCACCCTTCGGCAGAGCGCGGAAGGTCCGGCCCGGTCGAGTCTCACCGAGACCCCGGGCCCCTTCCACGTACTTGACTCGTTGTCGAAACAGCCGGTCGATCCGTCGGAAAAGCGTTGCGGGCAGCCGGAAACGGCAACGGGCCTCCCGACGGCGGGATGAGGCAGTGCGACTCGTCCGCCGACCGGGAGGCCCGTCCTGCCCCACAGCAACGCTCAACCGACCTTCGAAGGTCGTCCTGTGTCCGGCGCTACCGGACCTTTGTTCAGTAGCCGCCCAGGTGACGCAGCGACGGCCACAGCTCGGTCCACGGCGCACGCGGATCGCGGCACACCGAGATGGACCTGCCCTGCTCCTTGCTCTCCAGTTCGAGACCGTTGTCGATCCGCGCGGCCACCGTGCAGGACGCGAAGATCGTCCGGAGCTGTTCGCTGTCCAGGCCGACCGCGATCACCACCGGGGCGTCGTCCGGCGGCGGACCCCACTTGTACAGCTCGTTGTGTCCACTGTGGACCTTAGGCAGGCCGCGTTCACGGCCCAGCCAGTGCAGCGCGCCCGCCTCACCGAAGTTCTCCGCGAGCAGCACGCTGTTGTCCCGCTCGTTCGCCGGTAGTCCACTGTGGACATCGGCGACCTGGTCCACCACCTTCTGCCAGCCCACAGTCTCGACGCTCAGGCTGGCGATGGGATAGCGGGCGAACACTTCCTCCGGCAGCACGGGCAGCGCCAGCAGCACCTGCAACACGGCGAACACCGACACCACCGCGTACAACACGGGCTTGTGCCAGTTGCGCCGGGACAGCCACTGGTCGGTCACCACACAGCCGGCCGCGAACAGCCCGACCAGCAGCCCCGCCGTGTAGTCGGACCGGCCGCCCTCGGCCGCGAACGCCAGCACCGTCACCACGAGGTACGCCACCGCGAGCGCCCGCACCGCCCGCCACTCCACCCGGCGGAACAGCCCGACCAGCCCGGCGACCCAGATCGGCGTGAGCGCGGGACCCAGCAGCACCACGAGGTTCGGCAGGAACGCGGCCCGGTTGTACTCGCCGTCCGCCGCCGCCAGTGCCTCGGCCATCTCCAGCTGCGGCCACCCGTTCGCCGCCTGGAAGACCAGGTTCGGCGCGCCGATCACCAGAGTGGCGGCGACGCCCAGCCACAGCCACCGGTCCCGCAGCACCGGACGCGGCCCGACGATCAGCAACCCGAGCACCAGCGCGGCCGGGACCAGCAGCACGATGTACTTGCCGTACAAGGCAACGCCGCAGATGACGCCCGCGACGAGCCACCACCGGCCCTCACCGCGCCGCAGCGCACGCAACGCGCACAGCAGGACCGCCGTCGAAGCCAGCACGTCCACACTGGTGGTGAGCAGGAAGTGGCCGACGCTGAGCACCAGCGTGGACGTCCCGGCCGCCGCCGCGGCCAGCACCTGCGCCCGCCGTGTCCCGCCCAGCTCGGCGGTGATCAGCGCGATCAGGAAGATCACGCCGATACCGCACAGCAGTGCGGGGACCCGCATCCCGAACGCCGTGTCGCCGAACACGGCCGCCGAGCCCCGCGCGAGCAGGGGCAGCAGCGGCGGCTGATCGACGTAGCCCCAAGCGGGGCGTTCGCCGAGCATCCGGAAGTACATCTCGTCGGGTGTCAGCCCGTACCGGCCCGCGAACGCCTGGACCAGCACGGCGTAGCCCGCGGCGACCGCGGCGATCGGGGTCCACGCGGTGCGCACGCCCGGCGACACCGGCACGTCCGGGGACACTGTCGTCATGTCTCACCCACTCAGGTAGCGGTACGAAGGCCAGAGCCGCGCCCAGGAATCGCGCAGCCCACGGCATACCGAGATCGGCTTGCCCTGCTCGGCGTTCTCGACGCCGAGCCCGTTGTCGACCTTGGCGACGACCGCGCACTCGGTGAAGGTCCGTTCGAGCTCCCCGGAATCGGTGAACCCCACCGCCACCACGACGTCGGCCGTCTCCGGCGGCGGTCCCCACACGTGCAGTTCGTTGTGGCCGCTGTAGACGGCGGGCAGACCGTGTTCCCGGCCGTAGCGGTCGATCGCGCCCGCCTCGCCGAAGTTGTGGGTGAGCACCACGGCCCGCGCCCGTTCGTCCGGCGGCAGGCTCGCGTGCACCTTCGCGACCTCTTCGACCAGTTCCGGCCAGCCCACGCTCTCCAACGAGATGTTGTTCAGCGGAGCCTGTGCCAGCGTGCTCGACGGCAGGATCGGCAACGCGATCAGCGCCTGTAACAACGCACTCAACGCAACCCCGGCCGTGAGCACAACCCGACGCCACGCGGCACCGGCCAGCCAGCGCTGCACCACCACACAGCCCATGGCGAGCAGCACCAACAGGAACCCGCCCGCGTAGTCCGGCCGCCCGCCGTTCACCAACAGCAGCGCACACCCGATCGGGAACGCCAACCCGATGGCCCGCAACGGCTTCCAGTCCGGATTGCGGAACAACGAGACCAGTCCGGCGACCCAGATCGGCGTCAAAGCCGGTCCCAGCACCAGGATCAGGCTCGGCACCAGCACCACGCGGTTCGTCGGCCCGTCGGTCGCGGCCAGCACCTCGGCCATGTCGAGCTGCGGCAACCCGTGCGTCAGCTGGTAGACGAAGTTCGGCGCGCCGACCAGCAACGCGAGGCCCATGCCCGCGTAGAACCACCGGCTCCGAAACGGCGCGCGCGGTCCGACGAGCAGCAGCGCCACCACCAGCGTGATGGGGAACAGCAGGATGATGTACTTGGCGTACACCGCGACACCACACGCCGCGCCCGCCGCGAGCCACCACCGGCCGTCCGACCGCATCAGCGCGCGGACCACAAACAGCCCCACGGCACACCACGCCGCCACGTCCACAGTGGACGTGACGAATACGTGGCCCACGCCCAGCACCAGCGCCGACGTGGCCACGCACACCGCCGTCAGCACCTGCGCCGAACGCCCGCCGCCCAGTTCGGCGGTGATGAGCACGCAGAGCACCACCATTGCCGCCGCACAGACGATCGCGGGCAGCCGCATACCGATGAGGTTGTCGCCTGACAGCCAGGTCGACACGTCCGTCAGCAGCGGCACCAGCGGCGGCTGGTCCACGTAGCCCCACGCCGGACCGCGCGTGCCCAGCATCCGGTAGTACAGCTCGTCCACGTTGTAGCCGTAACGATCGGCGAACGCGAGCAACGCGCCCGCCAACACCACCGAGACGACGGCGACGGGCCGCCACGCGACCGTGCGCTCGACCGGTGCGACGACAGTGGTCATCAACCGTCCCCTTGTCCGTCCACCAGGATCAGCTCCATCTCCACGCTGTCACGCAGGGCAAGGATCTCCCCGTACTCCGGCGAGCGGTACCAGCGCCGGGCGTGCTCCGCGCTGGGAAACTCCATAATGGACAGGTGCACGGGTGTCCACTCGCCCTCGAACACGTCCACCGCACCGCCGCGCACGGCGAACCGTCCGCCGTACGCCTGGAGCGTGCCCAGCACCTTCTCCCGGTACTCGGCCATCGCCTCCGGGTCGCGCACCGCCTTGACGTTCCCGATCAGCAGGGTCGGCACGGCGCTCACCCGCCGAACGGGATCGTCGTGCCGAGACCGCGTCCGGCCGCCGTCCGCGCGGCGGCGAACCCGGACACCACGTCCTGGGCCGCCAAGCCGAGCGACTTGAAGAACGTGATCTGCTCCGCGCCGGTCCGCCCGTCCCGCAACCCGAGCAGCACCTCGCCGAGTTCGGTGAACGGCCGGTCCGGCAGCAGTCCTTCGGCCAGCGGCACACCGACGTCCGCCGATTCACCGGCGGCCGACTCCCGACTGTCCACGAACACCGCGCACCGCGCCACGGCGGCCGACTCGAACTCCCGGGCGTCCTTGGTCGACGCGCCCACCGCGTTGACGTGCGCCCCCTCGGCGAGATCCGCCGCGCCCACCACCGGCTCCGTCGCCGCCGTGGTGGCACACACCCGGTCCGCGCCGTCGAGCGCCGCCGAGACCGTCGCCGCGATCTCCACGTCCACACCGTGTTCCGCAGCCGCCCAGTCGCGGAACTCCTCGGCCCGCACGGCCGTCCGGTTCCACACCCGCACCCGCCGCAGCTTCCGGACCACGCCCATCGCCTCCAGGTGGCTGCGGGCCTGCTCCCCCGCGCCCAGCAGGGCGAGGTCGCCGGCGTCCGGGGCGGCGAGCGCGTCGGTGGCCACGGCCGACACCGCCGCCGTGCGCACGGCGGTGACGGCGGACGCGTCCAGCAGCGCGGCCGGGAAACCCGTCTCCGGGTCGAACACGACCACGATGCCGACGTGCGAGGGCAGTCCCCGGGCGGGGTTGTCCGGGCGCAGCGAGATCGCCTTGATGCCGTAGCCGGCGTGCTCGTCGCCCGCCACGTGGCACGGCATCGCCGCGAACACGCCGCCCCCGTCGGACTCGGGGCGCAGCACGGTGCGCAGCGGCTGGGTGACCTGACCGCCGCTGTAGCGCCGCATCACGTCGGCCATCAGCCCGACCGCGTCCGCCATCGGCAGCGCCTCGCGCACGGCCCGCGCGTCCAGGAACAGCATGGGTACCCCTTAGTCGTCGTTGCGGGTGAACACCGACCACACCATACGGATGGGCCTCGTGCGCGAGATGAACGCGAGGCCGTGCGCCTTGGCGGCGACCTCCGTCGTCAGCGCGAGGTCCGTGACCCGCTCCTTGACCGCGATGGCCGCCGCGCTCGTGGACGGCATGACCGTGATCTCCCCCGGGGTGTACCCGGCCGGCAGCAGCTGCTTGATCAGCGGCATCGGCGACGGGTGGGTGGCGATCGTCGGCGACTCCGGGAGTTCCGCCGTGCCATGGGGCTTCGCCAGTCCGTAGAGCGGCGTGTCCATGATGAAGACGGAGTCCAGCGCGAGCCGGGTGTCCATGTAGAAGACGTTGACGTTGCGGTAGGCGTTGGCCACGACGAAGTGGCTGACGCGGCCGGCGAGCAGCGATTCGGCCGCGTCCTCGTAGCCGTCGTGCAGGGTGATGCGGGAGTCGCCGGCGCTTCGCCTGCGCCACAGCAGGTTCGCGGCCTGCTCACTGCTCGTCCCCGCCGGACCCAGCGTCCCGATCGACGTGGGCGGCGCGTCTGCCACGGCACCTACGCTGATCCATCCGAGCGATTCCACGGCCATTGTTCTCCTGTTCGGTGCACAGGGTCAGTCGAGTTCGACAGGGGTGATCCAGTCGCCCCGGGCGGGATCGCCGCCCCGGACGACGACGCCGTAGCGCCGGGCGAGCGCGGACGCGACCGGACCGGCCACGCCGCCGCCGATCGCCCGTCCCGCCACGTGCACGACCGGCGTCACGCCGACGCCCGTGCCGGTCAGGAAGACCTCGTCGGCCAGCAGCAGATCAGCGGCCGACAGGTCCCGTTCCGCCGCGTCCAGGCCGCGTTCGGCGCTCAACGCCAGCACGGTGTCCCGGGTCACGCCGGGCAGCACGTCCGATCCCGCCGCCGGGGTCAGCAACCGGCCGCCCACGACGGCGAACACGTTGGCCGTGCTCGCTTCCGCGACGCATCCCCGGTCGTCCAGCAGGATGGCGTCGTCGTAGCCGGCGCTGCGCGCCTCGTCCACGGCCAGCGCGTTGTTGACGTACGCGCCCGCGATCTTCACCTGCGGCGGGATCGCCGTGCGCGGCGAGCGACGCCAAGAGCTGATGGCACAACGGATCCCGTCCGACGGGTGGTACGCGCCCATGGTCGACACGACGATCGACCACGAGTCGCCGACACCGCCCAGCCCGACGCCCGGCGGCGTGCCGGGCCGCAACGCCGTCTTGTAGGCGATCGGCCGGATATAGCAGTCGGTGGCGATGGCGTTGCGGCGCAACAGCTCCACCGTGATCCCGACGAGCTGTTCGACGGTGGACCCCGGTTCGATCCGGAGGAACCGGCACGACCGCAGGAACCTCTCGTAGTGGTCGTGGGCACGGAAGATCGCGAGCCCGCCACCACCCGGCACGGTATGCGCCCGGATACCCTCGAAAACCCCGGTGCCGTAGTTGAACGCCTGCGTGGTCAGCGGCAGCGTGGCCCGGTCGAACTCCACGAACGCGCCCTGATGGTAGACCCACGTGGCGGGGCGCGGCCGGACGACCGCCTGGCCCGGCGCGTCGACCGCGACGCTCATCGGCTCCTCCGGTCCGCCAGGGCGAACGCGGCGCGCTGCTCGTCGGTCACGACCGTGTCCCGGCGGTCCACCACCCGCGCCGCCTTCCAGCTCACCATCGCCCCGGTGCTGGTGATGCTGCCGGGATCGCCGAACCCGATGCGCAGCTCGGTGCCCAGCACCTCACGGCACAGCGCCACCGCGTCGGCGGGCGAACTGGTCGAGTCGAGATCCCCTTGCAGCACCAGGTCGATCCGGTCGACTCCGGCGGCCTGCTCGATCACCACCTGGTAGTCCAGGTAGCCCCGAACGTGTTCCAGCAGCAGGTTTTCCAGGTCGTAGCCGGTGATCGCGTTGCCGTTGAGGGAGAGCTGGTCGCGGACGCGGCCGAGCACCTCCACCCGTGGCGCGGGCACGGTCCGCCCCGGCTCGGCCGGGAACAGCCGCACCATGTCGCCCGTGCGGTAGCGGACCAGCGGTTTCGCGCCCTGGTACAGGTTCGTCACCACCAGCTCGCCCTGCCGCACTCCGCGCGCGTCGGCCGGTGCCGCCGCCAGCGTGACCGGGTCGATCACCTCGTAGTAGTTGATCAGCGGCGCGAGGTAGCTCCCGCCGTCCGCTCCGGACGCGGCGAGGATCGACGCCTCCTGGGACGCGTACAGCGCGTTGTAGGCGGTCGCGTCCCACAGGGAGCCGATGTTGGCCAACAGATTCGGCGACGCCAGCTCGCCGGTCAGCATCAGCACGTCCAGCTTGAAGTCCCGCTTCGGGTCCAGGCCGGCCGCGATCGCCTTCTTGGCCAGTGACAGCGCCATGCCGGGCGTGCAGAACAGCCCGGTGACCGGCAGCATCCGCATGACCTCGAACGCGCGGTGGAAGCCGATCACCGGCGAGTGCGGCCACATCTTCGCGACCGCGAGGCCGAGGTTGCGGCACACGTCGCCGAAGGTGTCGCCGGTCGCGTGCAGCTCGCTGGGTCCGGACACGCCGATGACCTGGTCGTCGCCGAACTTGCGGAACACGGTCTCGTAGTAGGAGGTCAGCACCATGTTGTTGTGCAGGGTGTCGACGTTGTCCCGCGGACATGGCGTCGCGATGCCCGTGGTGCCGGTGGTCTCGTAGAAGATCCACGCCTCGGACATCTTGCGGGACAGGATGTCCAGCTGTGCCGAGCGCAGGTCGTCCTTGGTGGTGAACGGGACGCGGTCCAGCTTCTCCGGGGTGAGCGCGTCGATCCCGGCGAAGTCCACGCCGGCCAACCGCTTGCCGTAGAAGGGCGATCGACTCTCCACATAGGACAGGGTCGCGCGGAAGCGCTCCAGCTGGTGCGCGGCGAGCCGCTGGTCGTCCCACTCGCCGCCGAGGAAGGCGGTGTGCTGCTCGTGCAGCGAGCGGGTCAGCTCGGCGAATTCCGGCCGCAGGACAGTGAACACGTCTCCTCCTAGTCCGACGCCGGTTCTTCGAGGTCGGTGACGACCCAGTCGCTGATCGCGGCCCACTGCTCGGCGGACTTGCGGTGGAACGGGTTGTCCAGGTACCGCTGAAGCGCCTCGCCGTCCCGGACCAGCCCGATCACCGCGAAGTCGTAGGCGATGTCCCGGGGCGACACGTTCCGCCCGGCCCGCCACTCGTGCAGCTCCTCGACCTCGTCGCCCACCCGGAGCGCCATCCGCTCGGCCTCCAGCACGGCCTCGTCGTCCCAGGAGAACCCCGGCTTCAGCTTGAACAGCACGATGTGCCGTAACACAGCTCCCCCTCGCTCCAACCAGTGCCGAGTTGCAGCTAAGCGGGCCGGACCGCCGGCGCACCACGTACTTAACCGGGGAGCGAAACGACCGCCCGTCCCGATCCGGATTTCGTGTCACATCCGGACCGGGAGCAGCGGCATTCGACCCATGAGTCCACAAAGGACTACCAGGACCGCTCGAACGGCGGGCGTGGGCTCAGGCGCGGCCGAAGAGGTAGCGGGCGGCGGCGAGGTCGGCGCGGCCGGTGAGGAAGTCGTGCAGGGCCACCCGGAGCTCCTCGGTGTACAGGATCCCGTCCTCGTCGTGGTCCAGCGCGCGCAGCGCGGCGATCAGCTCGTAGCGGCGCACGCTCTGGTCGAGCAGGCGCGCGTACTCGGCCCGCGTCACCTCGCCGTTGCCGTTGCGGTCGATCAGCCGGCACACGACGTCGGCCACCCGGCCGTAACCCTCGTCCGGGTAGGGTTCACCGGGGTAGCGGCCTTCGGCGAGGGCGAGCCGGTAGGCGTCGAAGGTGACGTCCTCGCCCTCGGACGCCGTCGCGCGCAGCTGCCGCCACCAGGACTCGAAGGCGTCGTGGACGTCGTTCTCGTCGCTCTCGTCCAGGTCGAGGTGGGTGCTGACCTCCCGGGCCATGCCGAGCAGGTCGCCCCACCGCAGCACGCCGTCGCCGGTCTGGTCCAGGATCGTGGTGAAGTAGGACTCCGGGGTCTGCCGCGGGCCGTCGACGCCGGCCGGCTCGTCGGCCGCCCGGATCGCGGCCGACGCGATCGGCAGGTAGCGCCACGGCTTGGGCAACAGGGCGGTGACCACCCGGGCCGCGTGGTGGACGCCGGACACGAACAGCCCGGTGCCCGGTAGAGCGGTCAGCCGCAGCCGCTCGCGGTAGACGGCGGGCAGCGTGGCGATGGTGCCCTGGACGACGGTCGCGACCACCGCGTACCGCAGCGGCGACCACACCAGGTCCGGGATGGGCAGCCCGCCGGGCACGGGCGCGTCGAAGATGCGGCCCGATAACAGGTCCCGCACGGTCGTGTTGTCCTCCAGCACGTCGGCGACGGTGCGGTCGAAGTACTCGCGGTACTCGGCGAGGTTCGCGGGCTGGTCGGCGTCGGCGATCCCGAACAGCGTGCCGAGCCCGCGCCACTCGTCGTAGAGCCGGGCGGCCTCGGCGGGTTCCAGCGGGTCGCCGCCCAGCTCGCACATGGTCAGCATGGTCTCCACGAACGTCAGGTGCACCCAGGCGCGGGCCTCCCGGTCGGCCGCGGTGAACTCGCGGCCCTGCTCGTCGGTGCCCCGCATCCGCCGGTGCAGCCGTTCTAATCGGGTGATCTCCCGCCGCCGTTCGGACGCCGTGCCGTAGACGTAGGTCTGAAGGCTGTCCAACGTGCGGAACAGCCGTCGCCACGGGTGCGCGGGGTAGGCGGAGAACTGCCGCACCGCCGCGCCGATCGCCGGGTGCGCGGCCTGGAGGATGAGGGACCGGTGGAACATCAGGGTCAGCCGCCACTGCCCCAGCCGGTCCCACGTGACCGAGTCCGGGCCGAGCACGTCGTGAGCGGACATCGAGTGCCTCCATCCAGCCGGGTCGCCGACAGGTGCGGTCCCTGAGGCGGCACTCCCCGTATCTTCGAGCCACGAAGGAGTGATCGACAATTCCCCGATGGCGTGGCACCGTTGTCACGCACAGTGACCCCAAGGCCGACGGCGTCCACGGGAGCACGCACTGCCCGCGGATCGCGGTGGAATCCGCTGGTCGAACCGGGTTGCCGACGTTCGGCTGCCCGGGTGATGTCGCAGCGGAAACGCCGTCATCGTCGGCCGGCGCGTCGGTAGCCTGTGACGTCCCTGTTGGGGGTGGTCGTGTCGACTCGCATCGAGTGCAGGCTGCTCGGGCCGGTGGAGGTCCTGGTCGACGGCCGGGTCGTCCCGTTGGGCGGCGCGAAGCCGCGGTCGCTGCTGGTGGCGTTGCTCCTGGCCCGCGGTGCGGTCGTCCCGGTGTCCCGGCTGATCGACGTGATCTGGCCGCAGGACCCGCCGGGCACCGCCCGCGGGGTGATCCAGACCTACGTCCGGTCGTTGCGGCGCGCGTTCGGCGTGTTCGGGCTGCCGGATCTGATCGTCACGCGCTCGCCGGGCTACGCCGCCAACATCCCGACCGACGCGCTGGACTGGGTGCGGTTCGAACGGCTGGTCGCCGAAGGCCGGGCCGCCACGTCCCCGCCGGACCGGTCGCGGCTGCTCGGCGCGGCCCTCGCGCTGTGGCGGGGACCGGCGCTGGCCGGACTGGGCGACTCCGCGCTGGACGACGAGGCGGCCCGGTTGGCGGAACTGCGGATCACCGCGACCGAACAGCGGATCGCGGCCGACATCGACCTCGGCCGGTACGCCGAGGTGCTCGGCGAGCTGACCGCGCTGCTGGGCCGCTGCCCCACCGACGAACGGCTGCGCGGCCACCAGATGGTCGTGCTGTCCCGGCTGGGCAGGCGGTCCGACGCGCTGGCGTCGTTCCGGGCCGCACGCCACGTGCTCGTGGAGGAGCTGGGCGTCGACCCCGGCCCGGAGCTGACCGCGATCCACCACGCGGTCCTGCGCGGCGACCGGTCCGTGCTCGGTGATCCGGTCGAACCGCCGGGAGCCGCGCCCGCCCAGGTGCCGGCCGTGGCCGCCGACTTCACCGGGCGGCGGGCCGAGATCACCGCCCTGGTCCGGGAACTGCGCCCCCGCGACGACGCGTGGGCCCCGGCGGTCCACGTCGTGACCGGGCCCGGCGGCAGCGGCAAGTCGGCGCTGGCCGCGTGGGTCGCCCGCGAGGTGGCCGGCACGTTCCCGGGCGGGCAGCTCTACGCCGACCTCCGGGGCATGACCGAGCAGCCCGCCGAACCTGCCGACGTCCTCGCCCGCTTCCTCACCGCGCTCGACGCGCCGCGCGTGCCCCCGGGGTTCGAGGAGCGGGTCGCCGCGTTCCGCGACCTGTCGGCGCGTCGGCGGGTGCTGGTCGTGTTGGATGACGCGGCGAGCGAGCGGCAGGTGCGGCCACTGCTGCCGACCGGCGCGGCGTGCGCGGCCCTGGTGACGAGCAGGCACCAGCTGGGCGGGCTGGCCGGGGCCGGCCTGACCCGGCTCGACGTGCTGGACCGGGCGGAGGCGCTGGACCTGCTCGGCCGGATCGTCGGGCAGCACCGGGTGTCGGCGGAGTGCGCCGCGGCCGACGACATCGTGACCCGGTGCGGGTTGCTGCCGCTGGCCATCCGGATCGCGGGCGCGCGCCTGGCCACCCGGCACCGCTGGCCGCTGCGGCTGCTCGCGGAACGCCTCGGCGACCAGCGCCGCACGCTGGACGAGCTGGCCATCGCCGACCTGGAGGTGCGGGCGAGCTTCGGGCTGAGCTACCACCGGCTGGCCGACCGGGAACGGATCGCCCTGCGCCGCCTGGGCTTCCTCGGCGCGCCGGAGTTCGCGCCGTGGGTGCTCGCGTGGGCGTTGGACGTGGCCGAGCCGGAGGCCGAGGTGGTGGTGGAACGCCTGGTCGACGCGAACCTGGTCGACTTCACCCGGGTCGACGACCTGGGCTGCCTCCGCTACCGGCTGCACGACCTGGTCCGCATCTACGCCCGCGAACGCGCCGAGCGGGAGGAGCCACCCGCGGAGCTGACCGGCGCCGTGGCGCGGACGCTGTCCGGCTGGCTGTCGGTGACGGACCTGGTGACCACCAGCTCGCCGCCCGACGAGGTGCAGTGGCGGCGCACGCCCACACCCCGCCGGGACGTGTCGGCGGCGGTGGCCAAGCTGGTCGTCACCGCGCCGCAGACCTGGTTCGACCTCGACCAGTCCGCGCTGGTGGCCGGCGTGGAGTGCGCCGCCGCGCTCGGCCTGCACGACCTGGTGTGCGAGGTCGCCTCGGCCCGGATGGGTTCGCCGTTCCTCGGCGGGGACCGGTACGAAGCCAGGGTGCGGATGATCTCGGCCGCACTGTCGGCGGTCCGGCCGGTGGGCAACGTCCGGGGCGAGGCGATCCTGCTGGCCGAGCTGGGGCACGTGCGCTACCAGCAGGACCGGTTCGCCGAGTCCGCGCGGCACCAGGACCGGGCGCTGGGCATCTTCCGCGACCTGGGCGACGAGCAGGGCGAGGCGGTCGCGCTCGCGGGCCTGGGCATGGCGTGCCGCGAGTCGGGGAGGCTGCTGGACGCGTTGGGCTTCCTGGACCGGGCACAGGTGCTGTTCCGGTCGTTAGGCGACGACGCGGGGCTGGCGTCCGCGGCCCGGATGGCGGGTTCGGTACGCCTGGAGTGCGGCGACCTGGCCTCGGCGTGGACCGATCTGGAGACGTCCCTGGCGACCTACCGGCGGATCGGCAGCCGGCGCGGCGAGGCGCTCACCCTGCGCTCCATGGGGCTGCACCACCGGGCGACCGGTGCGCTGACGGACTCGATCGACGCCTGCACGGCGGCGGCCTCGATCTTCCGCGAACTGGAGGACGAGCTGATGGTGAGCTACGCCGTCCGGGCCATGGCGAAGGCCGAGTTCCGGCTGGGCAGGCACGACGGCATTCACGGGCGGCTCGACTGGTGCCTGTCGGTGTGCCGGGACCTGGGCGACCGCCACGGGCAGGGTCTGACGCTGCGCACGTTCGGCGAGTTCCACCTGGCCCGGGGCCGCCCGGCCGACGCGGAGGAGGCGCTGACTGCGTCGCTGGCGATCTGGGACGGCATGGAAGCTCCGCTGTGGCGGGCCCGGACGGTCCGCGACCTGGCCGAGGTGCACGCCCGCCGTGGCGAGGCCGGGCAGGCGGCGCGGCTGCTGGCCGACGCGACCCGGGTGTTCCGGGAACACCACGCGCGCGAGTACTCCGAGATGACGGGCACACCGCTGTAAGCCGCCGGCAGCCCCGTTACAGCGGAGTTTCAGCGGCGGCGGCAAGGATCCCTTGCCGGCACTTCGTCCGAACCACCCCGGATCCCGGCAGCCGCACCCCGCGTGATCGGGGGGCCATGCGGGCGGCGGCTGTCCACCCGGCCCGTCGAGCGATGTCGGACCGCTCGCTCGGCGGGCCCTTCCCCGCGCCACCCGACCGTCCACTCAGGACACTTGCCGGGCGCGGGCCGCCGAGCCGGTGAAAATGTTCCCCGAATCCGCTTTGAGCGCTCCGGCGGACAGGGTATTCAGGTGGTGGCGCACGGGGATCACCTGGGGGATGGCGGATGACCACGCAGTTTCGCTTGTTCGGTGCCGTGGAGGCACACCAGGACGGTCGGCCGCTGGACATCGGGCACGCCCGGCAGCAGTGCGTCCTGGTCGCGCTGCTGGTCGACGTGAACCGGACGGTCCCGGGCGACCAGCTCATCGACCGGGTGTGGGGCGAGAACGCCACCCGGAGCGCGCGGAACACCCTGTACGTCTACCTGACCAGGCTGCGCCGCGCCCTCACCGCCGTGCCCGGCCTCGCGATCGAGCGGCGCACCGGCGGCTACCGGCTCGCCCTGGACGACCAGGCCGTCGACCTGCACCGGTTCCGGAGCCTGGTCACCCGGGCCAGGACCGCCGACGCCGACGAGCAGGCGTCCCGGCTGTTCGAGCAGGCGTTGGGGCTGTGGCGGCACCAGCCGTTCCCCGGCCTGGACACGCCCTGGCTGTGCGACGTCCGCGCCGCCCTGGAACGCGAGCACGCCGCCGCCGAGCTGGAGCACGCCGACACGGCCCTGCGCCTCGGCCGGCACGCCGAACTGCTGCCCGGCCTGCTCGACCGGGCCGAGCGGAACCCCTTGGACGAACGGCTGACCGGCCAGCTGATGCTCGCCCTCCACCGGTCCGGCCGCCGGGCCGAGGCACTGGCCCGCTACCAGCGCACCCGCACCCTGCTGGCCGAGGAACTCGGCACCGACCCCGGCTCGCGGCTGCGGGAGCTGCACCAGCGGTTGCTCTACGCCGACGCCGGTCTCGCCGCACCGCGCGCGGTGCGGCCCGAGCAGGCGGCAGTCCCCCGGCAGCTGCCCGCCGCGCCCCGGTCGTTCACCGGCCGGGGCAGCGAACTGGCCGCCCTCACCGCCGCCCTGGCCGGCCGCACGACGGTCGCGGTGGCCGGTGCCGGCGGGATCGGCAAGACCTGGCTGGCCCTGCACTGGGCGCATGACCACCTGGACCGGTTCCCCGACGGCCAGCTGTTCGTGGACCTGCGCGGCTTCAGCCCGGACGGCGACCCGATGACGCCCGCCGTCGCGGTGCGCGGGTTCCTCGACGCGCTCGGCGTCGCGCCCGCCGCGATCCCGCCGGACCCGCACGCCCAGTTCGCCCGCTACCGGGACCTGACCGCGGGCAGGCGGATGCTGGTGGTGCTGGACAACGCCGCCGACAGCGACCAGGTCGTCCCGCTGCTGCCCGGCACGTCCTCGTGCACCGTCCTGGTCACCAGCCGCCGCCACCTGACCGGCCTGGTCAACGCCCACGGTGCGCGCCACCTCTCCGTGGACGTGCTCACCGACGCCGAGGCCCGCACGCTCCTCGTCGCCAACCTGGGCAACGACCGGGTCGCGGCCGAGCCCGAGACTGTGGCCGAGCTGCTGGCCCGCTGCGGCGGCTACCCGCTGGCGCTGGGCATCCTCATCAGCCGCGCCCACACGCACCCGCGGCTGTCGTTGGCCGGCCTGGTCGCCGAGCTCCGCGACGCCGGGCTCGACGCGCTGGACGAGCACGACCCGGCCGCCAGCCTGCCCGCCGTGCTGTCCTGGTCCCACCGGTCGCTGACCGCCCCGCAGGCCAGGGTGTTCGTCCTGCTGGGCCGCACGCCCGGACCCGACATCGGCATCCCGGCCGCCGCCTGCCTCACCGACCTCTCCCCGCGCGAGACGACGGCGGCGCTGCGTGCGCTGGAACAGGCGTCCCTGCTGGAGCAGACCGCCGCCGGCCGGTACCGGATGCACGACCTGATCCGCGCGCACGCCGCCGAACGCGCCCGCCACGACCTGGCCACGGCCGACCGGGAGGCCGCACTGCACCGGTTCATCGACTTCCACCTGCACACCTCGCACGCCGCCGACCGGCTCCTGGAGCCGAACCGCCCGCCGATCGACCTCGCCCCACCCGCGCCCGGCTGCCGTCCCTGCCCGGTGCCCGACGAAGCCGCCGCCCTGGCCTGGTTCGACGCGGAACACCACGTCCTGCTCGCCGTCCAGCGCACCGCCGCCCTGGCGGGCCGCGACCAGGCCGTGTGGCAACTCGCCTGGGCGCTGAACACGTTCCACCGCCGGCGGGGCCGGCTCCAGGACGACCTGACCGCGTGGCAGGCCGCCGCCGACGCCGCCGACCGGCTCGACGACCACACCGCCAGATCGCTGTCCCACCGCAGGCTCGGCGACGCGTGGGCCCGGATCGGCCGGCACAGCGAGGCGTTGGACCACCTCCACCAGGCGCTCGCCCTCACCGACCGGGACCCGCTGGGCCAGGCGCTGACCCACGAGTCCCTGAGCTGGGCGTGGGGTCGGCACGGCGACGACCGGCGGGCCGTGGAGCACGCCGGGCACGCGGTGCGCCTGATCCAGACCCTGGACGAGCCCGTGTGGCAGTGGGAAGCCGACGCGCTCAACGAACTCGCCTGGTGGGAAGCCCGCCTGGGCAAGCACGACGAGGCCCGCACCCACTGCCACGCCGCCCTCGACCTGTACCGCGACCACGACGACAAGACCGGCGCGGCCGGCGCCCTGGACAGCCTGGGCTACCTCGACCACCAGACGGGCCGGCACACCGAGGCGGTCGAGAACTACCGGCGGTCCCTGTCCCTGTTCGAGGAGATCGGCAACACCTACGGCCAGGCCAACATCACCGACCGGATCGGCCACCCGTACGTCGCCCTCGGCCACCCCGACCGGGCCCGCACCACCTGGCAGCGGGCGCTGCGGCTGTACCGCGACCAGAACCGCGACGCCGACGCCGAACGCGTCCGACGGCAATTGGACTCCCTGGACGCGCCATGACACTTGGTAGTGCAGGCGCTACCACTGCTCGGCAGTGCACGGGATCGTGGCCGGAAGCCGCGCCGAATAGCGTTCCGGACATGAGCGAAGTCGAAGTCAGTGGCACCGGAAACGCGGTGGCCAAAGGGTTTCTGTGGCTTGTGTTGCTGGTGTCGGGCGCTACGAACGCCATCGGCCAGTTCGTCGGGCTGGAGAACACGCCGCGGATGGTCGCCGGCGGGATCGCCGTGCTGTGCATCGTGTTGCTGGTGGTGTTGGGGGTGCGCGGGCGGAAGTAAGCCGCCACGCGTTCAGGTAGGCCGGAACGGCGAGGACGCGGCGGTGGCCGCCCTCGCCGTTCGGCAGGTCCGGTCCGGTTCGGTTCGGCGAAGATGTTCTCGATCCCCGCGTTGCCCATCAACAACGTCAAACCCTCACGCGGCAGGACGTCGTCCTCCGCGATCATGACCCGCAGGGCAACTCCACTCGCAGCACCGTCGGCCCGCCCACCGGGCTGCTCAGCTCGGCGTGGCCGTCGAACGCGTCCGCCCGGCGCTGGATGCCGATGATGCCGGTGCCCAGGTCGCCGTCCGCGCCGCCCCGCCCGTCATCGGACACCACGATCCGCATGGTGGAGTCGGTGGCATCGAGGCTGACCGACGCGGTCTCCGCCCCCGAGTGCTTGGTGATGTTGGTCAACGCCTCCGCGATGATGAAATACGCCGCCGCCTCGATCGCCGCCGGACGACGCCCCATCGGCACCACCTCCACCGTGCACGGCACCGGACACCGCGCCGCCAACGCCGACACCGCCCCGTCCAACCCCCGATCCGACAACACCGGCGGATAGATACTCCGCACCACATCCCGCAACTCCGCCAACGCGTCGACCGCCGTGTCCTGCGCCCGCCGCACCAACTCGAACGCCCGATCCACATCCCCACCACGCAACTGCTCCGCGATACCCAACTGCATCACCACCGCCGAAATCCGCGCCTGCGCCCCGTCGTGCAGATCACGCTCGATCCGCCGCAACTCCGCACCATGCGCCTCCAACGCACCCGCCCGCGACGCCGTCAACTCCGCCACCCGATCCGTCAACCGCACCCCCGGCGCAGGCGACAGCAACCAGCGCGCCATCTTCGCCTGCCAGTCGGCCAAACGCGGCACTTGCAGCCACAGCACGCCGTAGAGCACACCCACCAGCGCCGCGAACGACGCCGTGGTCCAGGAGTCGACCATGAACCCGACCGACGACTCCACACCTCCGGGCACCAGCGACCAGTACGCCGGGATGGCGAGCTGCTGCACTGCGGCGGCCGGCAACCCGATGGCGAGCCCGCCGAGGAAGAGGCCGCTCAGACCGTGCAGCAGGAGCCACACCAGGTCCCGCCTGGTGGCCGGGTCGGTGACGACGGTCGTGACCTGGCGCGATATCGGGCCGTGCGGCACCCGGTACGCCTCCGGGACAGGTGTGCCGAGGCGCTTGCCGGCGCGTCGTCGTTCGACGTCGACCAGCCGGCGGACCAGCCGCAGCGCCTCCGGCACGGCGGGCAGCCCCACGCCGGCGATCAGGCACAGGCAGGCCACCAGGAACAGCCCGCAGGCGGCGAGGATCGAGAGCAGCGCCGTGCCCGCGCCGACCATGAGGTAGCGCATGGCCGTCCACAAGGGAGTCAAGCGGGTCATGACGTCGATTCTGACCGATCCCGCCGCCGAGCGCGGTAGCGCAGGCAGTACCCCTGTCATCCCGCCTGCGGGAGCGTGCACCGGTTGCCGGGCCCGGTGCGGAGCCTCCTACGGGGTCGGCGAGGCGAGGCCGAAACGTTGGGCGAAAGCGGACAATTCGTCGCGCTGCTGTTGGAACCTGCCATCGACGTCAAGGCAAGCCCGCGCGACCTCGGATTGTCGGTGGTCGGGTCTACAGTCGACGGACAGGGCAAACCAGTGCGCAAAAGGGGAGATCATGAGCACGCTCGAAAACCGGCCGAACACGGCGCTACTCGTGGTCGACGTGCAGAACGGCGTGGTCGCGGGTGCCCACCGCCGGGACGAGGTCGTCGCGAACGTCGGCGGTCTGGTCGGGAAGGCGCGGCAGGAGCAGGTGCCGGTCGTCTGGGTCCAGCACAACGACGAGGAGTTGGTCCGGGGCAGCGACGACTGGCGGATCGTGCCGGAGCTGACACCGGGCGACACCGAGCCGCTGGTCGAGAAGAGCTACGGCGACGCGTTCGAGGACACCACGCTGGAGACCGTGCTGGCGGGTCTCGGTATCGGGCGGCTCATCGTGGTCGGCGCGGAGACCGACGCGTGCATCCGTTCGACGCTGCACGGCGCGCTCGTCCGGGGCTACGACGCGACCCTCGTCGGTGACGCGCACACCACGGGCGACAAGACGGCGTGGGGCGCGCCGACGCCGGAGCAGGTCATCGCGCACACGAACCTGTACTGGAAGTACCAGGCCGCGCCGGGCCGGACAGCCGGAACCGTCGAGTCCGAGTCGGTCGACTTCGGCGTCCAGGCCGGGTAGTCGCGCTCGGGCAGGGCGATCACGAAGCAGTCACCGGTGTGGGGTTTCCCAGTCGGGTCGGGTGGCGTGCCGTAGCGGGAGTGGTGGCGGACCTCATAGTCCGCGACCACTCCCGCTCGTAGTTTCCCGGCGTGCAAACGAAGACCCTCACCGGGCTGGTTGTCGCCGCCGTGTTCCTGACCACCGGACCGGCCTCCGCCACGACCCATCCGCTGCCCCGGGCGGCAACTATGACCCGGTGGACGAATGCCGCCGCATAGCCCGCGAACTGGGACTACCCAGCCGGGTGACAAAACGCGACATCGCCCGCTACATGTACGGCGAGCCAATCCAATACACGCCGGGCGTTCCCGATGCCCTGACCGACCAGGAGCGCTACTCCAACCTGGGCTACGTCCTGTTGGGACTGGTGGTGGAACAGGTCACCGGCCAGACCTTCCACATCTACCTGCGCCAAGCCGCGCTGACCCCGATCGGCCACCCGAACGACGTCCTGGTGGGCAACACCCTCCGCTCCGGGCGCTATCCGACCGAGGTCCCCTACCACGACGCCAAGGTGGACACCACCGCCCGGGCCCCCTGGTCCGACGCCCTGGTGCCCGCCGTCTACGGCCACTTCCTCGTAGCCCAGACCGACTCCAGCGGCGGCCTGGTCGCCACCGCGCCGGCGGTGACCGCACTGCTCAACCGCCACGCCGCGTGGGGCGTCGGCCCCGGGGTCCCGGGAGCGAGCCGCTCCGGCCTGATGCCCGGGACCCGCAGCTACGCCTCGGCGAGCCGCGTCGGCAAGGACTGGGCGATCATGTTCAACACGACCGCAACACGACCGACTGCGCCGACGACATCGAGTGGACCGGCTTGTTCGGCCGGCTGGAAACCCAGATCGGCTCCGTACCCTGTCCACCCGGCCCGACAGGCTGTTGATCGACGCCGCGCCCGGCCGCCGGAGGTTCACCGTGGGGGTCGCCGTGTGGGGGTCGCCTCCGTGCCTATTTAGGCTCATGCTTTGGAAGCGCTCTCACGTTGTCATCGGGACGAGGATTCACCCGGAAGTGTGGTGGCGCATCGCCGGTGCCAGGGCGGACCGGTGCGCGCTGGGATAAGCATACGTCGCGGTGGGTCATTGACCGGCTCGGCGCGCCGTGCCTACGTTCGACCATCAAGCGTGGTGGGAGGACTGGCGATGGGTGAGCAGGTTTCCACGAAGCGGTCGTTGGCCGACTGGCTGACTCTCGGGCGGTCCGAGCGCGACCGACTGCGGGCCGAGGCTGCCGCGCGGGCGTCGGCTTCGGAGTACGGGGACTGGATCAGCCTGACCGGCGATCTGCCTGCCGACGATGGTGTACCTACCGACGCTGGTGTGCGTACCGACGACGATGTGCGTGCCGGGGACAGCGCGCCGGACGACGGTGTCGCGGACGGCGACAGTCCTCCGGGCGGCGACGGTGCGTCGGGAGGCGACGGTGTGACCGAAAGCGAGGGTGTGACGGGAGGCGTGGGCGACGGCGTGTTGGCCGGAATCCCGTTCTCGGTCAAGGACAACATCGACGTCCGAGGCGTCCCGACGACTGCCGGCAGCCCACTGCTCGGCGACTCCCCCGCCCACGTCGACGCCGGCGTCGTCAGCGTGCTCAGGGACGCCGGGGCCGTCGTCCTCGGCAAGACGAACCTGCACGAACTCGCCTTCGGCATCACCAGCAACAACAAGACATTCGGCCCCGTACGCAACCCGGCCGACCCCGCCCGCACCGCCGGCGGGTCGAGCGGCGGCAGTGCGGTCGGTGTCGCGCTCGGCGTCGTGCCGTTCGCGCTCGGCACCGACACCGGCGGCTCGGTCACGATCCCCGCCTCCTTCTGCGGCGTGGTCGGGTTCCGCCCGTCCACCGGGCGCTACCCGGGCGACGGCGTCGTGAACCTGTCCACCAGCCGCGACACCATCGGCATCCACGCCCACACCGTGCCGGACGTGCGGATCATCGACCAGGTGATCACCGGGGAGCCGACCGACCGCACGCCGTCCGTCGCCCTCGCCGGTCTGCGCATCGGCCTGCCCCGCAGCCGATTCCAGGACCTGGACCCCGAAGTGGCCAGGGTTGCCGACGCCGCCCTGGCCATTGTGGAGAGTGCCGGCGCGCGACTCGTCGAAGTGGATCTCGGGGACGACCTCGCGGTGGCCGCCGGAGCCGGCAACGACCTCGTGTTCTTCGAAGCACCACACCTGCTCGCCCGCCGCGTCGGCACCGCCCCCGAACTCTGGTCGCAGCAGATCGCCTCCCCCGACGTCAGCAGCCTGATCGAGACGATCTGCTCCTCTCCCCTGCCGGCCCTTGCGTACCAGGACGCGCGTGCCGCCCGCTGGCAACTGCGCCGCACCTACACCGAACTCTTCACCCGGCTGGACGTCCTCCTGTACCCGACCACACCGGTCCCGCCGCCGTTGATCGGCGAGGACCACGTGATCACCCTCAACGGCCGGAAAGTGCCGATCTTCCCGACCGTCACGCGCAACGTCGGCCCCGGCACCGTCGCCGGCCTGCCGATGCTGTCCCTGCCCGCCGGCCACACGCGCGACGGACTACCGGTCGGTATGTGCCTGGAATCCCACGCCTTCAGCGACGCCCGCCTGTTGCGCATCGCCGAAGCGGTCCAGCGCGCAATGCAGCGAGCAGCACGCGGAACAGAAGCCTGAGCCGATCAATCCACAATGGACAGCAACACCGACTCCCCCAGACAACACCGAACTGCTCGGCGAACTGTCCCGTGAACAGATCGGCCCCCTTGTACGCGACGACCGTCTCCCCATCCACAGCGGTCGCGCCCTCGGGCGTCGGGAACCGGCCGACCCCACCCCGACCCCAACGGGACCATGATCATCGGGTCGGACGCGGCGTGACGCCGCCCGGGTCCACCGAGACGGCCCGGTCGCGGATCACCCTGCCCCTGGTGAGCAGCGTGTCGAAACGGGAAGAACATATCGCCCGCCCAGTCGGGCCGGGCCAGCGCGCGAAACGATCCGGCCGCGTTCACGAACGCGTCTCGGCGATCCACCAGCACGATGTCCGCTTCGGGATCCAGCGCCTTGGCGACGGCCGCTCCCCCATAACCCCCGCCAATGACCACGACGGTACGACCCATGATTGCACACTCCCGATACCGGAGACCATAGTTCGTGCTACGAACCACATTAGTTCGCGACACGAAGTTCAATGCCCCGGCAAGCAGTGTGGCCGTGCTCTCAGTACCGGCATGCGGACCCTTCGTCCGACTCCACGAAGACGACCGGGGTCTCGTTGTCCAGCACGACCCGGCCCAGCAACCCGGCCAGCACGTCCCGCTCGGCGGCGTCGAGCGACGTCGCCAGCTCGTCCACCCGCCGGCAGGTGTCGGCGTAGAACTCCTCGGCGAGCCGGCCGCCGCGCGGGGTGAGCGCGACCCGCACCGCGCGGGTGTCCTCCGGGTCCGGCTCCCGCCGCACCAGGCCGTTGCGCTCGGTGCGGTCCACCAGTCCGGTGAGGCTCGACTTGGCCAGGTTCAGCGTCGTGCTCAACTCGCCCATGCCGTACGGCTTCGCCATCAGCACGCACAGCAGTTGCCCCTGCTGCGGCGTGACACCGTGGTCCCTACCCGACTGCGCGTACACGGCATCGATCAGGAACGTGGCCCGCACCAACGCGGTCACCAGCCCCAGCTGCCCTTCCTCCTTGCCCACCGGGCCAGGCTAACACCCGGGAATCCGCTGTTCGTGGCACGGAACCGCGGCCGGCTAACCATCCTCCCGCGCGACCGCCTCGCGCACGGCCGGCGCGATCTCGTCTACCCAACGGCCGAGCGACACGGCATCCGTGGTGCCACCGCCGGGCGAGAAGAGCGTGAAGCCCGATGCGCCGTGATCCACGACCGCCTCGGTCAACTCCGCCACCCACTGCGCCACGGAACCGCCGACCCAACGGCCGTCGCCGTCACGCACGGCGTTCGACGGCCGGTCGGTGATCCGTCCGGGGAGGTTGAAGATCGTGCGGACCTCACCCGGATCACGGCCCACGGCCACCGCCGCGTCATCGATGACCGGCCGCGACTTCCGGTACCGCTCGCTGAGCCAGTCCGCCGCGTGACCGGGGATCCAGCCGTCCGCGACCCGGCCGGTGGCGGCCAGCGACTTCGGGCCGACCGACCCCGTCCACACCGGGGGCGCGGCCACCGGAGCCGGTTCGATCCGGTCGACGTGGTGGTACCGGCCGTGGAACGTGACCGGCGGACCGCCCCCGGACAGCTTCCTGATCAGGACGACCGCCTCCTCGAACGCGTCCACGGCCGCGCCCGGCGACAGCCCCGCCACCCCCATGTCGGCGATCCGGTCCCACCGCCCGCCCGCGCCCACGCCGAGCACCACCCGGCCGCCGGACAGCGCGGACAGCGACGTCACGGTCCGCGCCAGCATCGGCGCGGGCCGCAGCGGCAGGTTGGTGACGTTCGCGAAGCCCACGATCGACCGCGTGCGGCCGAGGACGAACCCGACCGCGGCGTACGCGTCCAGCCGGGCACCCAGGTAGGGGTGGTCCGACAGCGAGAACAGGTCGAGCCCGCCCCGGTCGGCCTGTTCGGCCAGCCGCAGCAACTCCGGCCAGTCGTCGACAGCGGGGTGCGCGCCGAACCCGAATACGACTCTTTGTGCGGACAATGCCGGACCTTTCCACGCGAATGAGCATTCCGACTCCAGGCGTCCGACACTACCCGCGAATGACGTCGGGCCGGCTCGGGAAGATATCGATTCGAGTACAGTTCGTAGCACGAACAACCCCGCAGAACACCTCCGGCGGACGACCGTCGTGGTCGTCCGCCCGGGGTGTCGGGCACAGCGCGAGCCGCGCCCGCCCCCGGACCCCGCGGTCGGACCCCGGCCGGACCCCCCACCCCCGCCCCACCC
>CBHFOL010000012.1:0-53844 GCA_965995405.1 uncultured Saccharothrix sp. | reverse complement strand
ACGTCGGCGAGGTCGGTGGCCCGGGCGGGAAACTTCCGCCCTCCACCGCGCTGCGCTGGAGGACGGTGATCTCGGTGGGCGTCCCGGTGGTGGTGCCGGCGTCCGTGACGGGCGCACAACCGGTGGCCACGAGGACAAAGGCCGCTGCGGTGATCTTGGCCGGACGACTCACCAGTGACATGTGGTCTCCTCCGTTCGAAGGCCCAGCCGCAAGGCGGAATCGAGCAGCCGGTAGCCGGAATGGTGCGCTCGACGGCTTGGATAATCAAGACTGGTCTTCAAGATTTTTCCGGCTACAGGATCCAAGTTTCCGCTGTACGGTAGACAGGACTCGCCAACGAGGGTCGTACGACGGCGAAACAGCCGTCCGCCACCCACAAGCAGCCGCCACAGGCAGCCACGAGGCGACAGCGGAGGGCATGTTTCCGTATCGTGGTTGCCACTGCCGGTTCGGCAGGCGAGAAAGGAGCACTTCACGTGAGCACGGACGAACCGGACGACGCCCGGACGGTCAAACGGGCACCCGACGGCGGGGTGCAGTCCATCGACCGCGCCTTCGACCTGCTGGAACTACTCGCCGGGGCCGGCGGTCAACTCAGCATCAGCCACCTGGCGAGCCAGTCCCGCCTGCCGATGACCACCATCCACCGGGTCCTGCGCACCCTGGCCGCGCGCGGCTACGTCCGGCAGGAGCTGTCCAAGGTCTACACACTCGGGCCGCGCCTGATCCACCTGGGCGGCACCGCGAGCAGGCTGCTGGGCGCGTGGTCGAGGCCGTACCTGGACCGCCTGGTCGAGGCGACCGGCGAGTCCGCGAGCCTGACCGTGCTGGACGCCGACGAGGTGGTCTACGTCGCCCAGGTGCCGTCGCCCCACTACCTGCGGATGTTCACCGAGGTGGGCAGGCGTGCCCCGGCCTACTGCACGGCCGCCGGCAAGGCACTGCTGGGACAACTGGACGACACCAGGGTCCGGGCGGCACTGGCCCGCACCGGGACCCCCGCGCACACCCCGCGCACCATCACCGAGCCGGACGCCGTGCTCGACCACATCCGGCTGGTCCGGGCGCAGGGCTACGCGGTGGACGACGGCGAACACGCCGTGGGCGTGCGCTGCATCGCCGTCCCGGTGAGCGGCGGGCCGAGGATCATGGCGCTGTCCATCTCCGGCCCGGAAGGCCGGCTGTTCCTCTCCGACGTCGGCCGCTACATCTCGGTGATGCAGACCGTGGCAACCGAACTCGTCACCGCCCTGAACCGAGCCGTCCCCGAACCCTCCGAGGCGTGACGCCGGCTCACAGCGCGAGCCGTGGCCAGGATTTGGTGTCCCGCAACAGTTGTCGGTCGTGCGTGGCGATCACGACGGCGGCCGGGGTGGACTGGAGCGCGGCGGTCAGTTCGTCGACGAGCGCGGCCGACAGGTGGTTGGTCGGCTCGTCCAACAGCAACACGTGCGGCCGACCGACCAGCGTCAGCGCCAAGTCCAGCCGCCTCCGGGCACCGATCGACAACTCGGCCACCGGCCGGTGCACGTCGTGCCGGTCCAGCAGGCCCAACTCGCCCAGGCCGGGCGCGGGTCCACCCGACCGGGCGACGCGTTCGTCGTAGAGGTTCACCGCAGTACGCGGTCCCGGCAGGTCGGACTCCTGGCCCAACCGCCCGATCCGCACCGGCCGGGCCCGCTTGACCGCGCCCGTGGTCGGCTCCAGGCCGCCGGCGAGCACGGCCAGCAGTGTCGACTTGCCCGCACCGTTGGAACCGGTGACCACGAGCCGGTCTCCGGAGTCCAGCGCCAGGCCGACCGGGCGCGCGAGCCTGCCGGCCACCGTCACCCCGTCGGCGCGCAACAGCGTCGCACCCCGGTACTCGGGGAGTTCGGGCATGGCGAACCTGGTCGGCGGCGGCGGGACCGCCACCACGTGCGCGTCCAGGTCCTCCTGCCGTCGGCGCACGGCCCGGACCACGCCGGGTGCGCGGGTGGCGCGGGCGTGTTTGCCGTGTCCCTTGCCGGGCCGCCAGTTGTCCTGCAACCGGTTCTGCGCGGCGGACAGGTCGTCGGCCAGCCGCTGCCGCTCGGTGACCTGCTCGGCGTGCAACGCCTCCCAGCGTGCCCATTCGGAGCGGCGGGCCTCGACATAAGCCGAGTAGCCGCCGCCGTACACCCGCGGCATACCGTCGCTGGACGGGTCGAGGTCGCCCACGGAGGTGGCCCCGTCGGCGAGCAGCGCCCGGTCGTGGCTGGCCAGCACGACCACGCCCGGGTGGGCACGCAGCCGCTCGGTGAGGTGGTCGAGCCCGTTCGCGTCCAGGTGGTTGGTCGGCTCGTCCAGCAGCAGCACGGAGTGCCCGGCACCGAGCAAGCAGGCCAGCCGCACCCGGTGGCGCTGTCCGACCGAAAGCGTGCCCAGCGGGCGGGTGCGGTCGTCGACGGCGTTCAGCGCGGCCAGCGAGATCTCGACCCGCCGGTCGGCGTCCCACGCGTCGAGCGCCTCGGCCTCCGCGAGCGCGGCGGCGAAGTCGTCGTCCGCGCCGGGACGGCCGGCGGTGAGCGCGTCGCCGGCGCGCTCCAGGCGGGTCAACGCACTGCGCACGGCGGCCAGTTCCAGCTCGACCAGGTTGCCGACGGTGTCGGTGGAGCCGAGCGGGATCTGCTGGTCCGCGACGCCGACCGAGCCCGCGTGCCGCACTTCGCCGCGGTCGACGGGCAGGTCACCGGCGAGCACCCGGAGCAGGGTGGTCTTGCCGCGACCGTTCTCACCGACCACGGCGAGCCGGTCGCCCGCCGAGGCGACGAGGTCGACCCCGGCGAGCACGGGCCGTCCGCCGAACGAGAGGTGGACGCCGGCCGCGCGGACGTGGGCAGCGCGCGCGGAAACGAGCGAGGGGTGGGACATGGGGAACTGCCTCCAGCGAGAGGTGATGCGCAGAAAGGACGAATGCCGGCACCGCAGACCGCGGTGCCGGAGGAGGCGTCGTCCCTCAGACGAAGAAGAGTTGCTGCATCACGTCCACCACGATAGGCGGCCCCGCAGATCCCTTCACCCGATTTTCGCCCGCCGGTAGGTCACGGCGGGCGTTCGGCACGTGCGACGACTGCGGCGTGGGCGGTGTCGGAACTGCTCCGGTCGAATCGGCCGCCGCGTCGGGGTGGCCGGTGGCGTGATCGAGGCCATCACCTGTCCCGGCGATGGCCGCACTCGTCCTCGTGTCGTCCGGATCGCGCTAAGGCACCGCGGGTTGCCGATCGCGCTCGGCAAGTACCAGTACCGCTTGCTGCCGGGCGTGCCGCGCTTCGGCTTCGCGGTTGTCGTCGCTCAGCGCCGCGCTCAAATCGCGCCAGCTTCGGCTTTCGGAGGCGCGATTTCCGGTCTCCTGGTCGAGCGCAAGGGCGCGGCGGTAGGCGGCGACGGCCGTTCTCACCCGTCCGTCGTGGTGCAGCGCCACACCCAGGTTGTGCCAGGCGACGGCCTCGCTGTCCCGGTTGCCGATGTCCCGCCAGAGAGCCTGTGCCCGGCGATGGGCGTCAACCGCTTCGTCCAACCACCCCACGTCGAAAAGCACCAGGCCGAGGCTGTTCCACGCGTCGGCCTCGGCGTCCCGGTCGCGACTGTCCCGGTAGGCTGCCACGGCACAGTGGTAGGCGTCGATCGCTTCCTGCGATCGCGCCATCTCGCTGAGCGTTTCCGCGAGGTTGCGCCACGCGAGCCCCTCACCGTCCCTGTTGTCGACGTTCCGGTAGGCGATCCGGGCACGGTGGAAGGCGTCGATCGCCTCGTCCTCCCGCAGCGTAAGGTCCAACTCGTGCCACGCTCGGCCTTCCTCGTCGCGAAAGCCGATGTCCTGACAGAGGTCCACGGCACGGCGACACTGGGTGATCGCCTCGCCGAACCGTGCCGCCAAGCGCAACGTGGCGGCGAGGTTGATCGACACTGTTGCCTCGCCTTCCCGATCACCTTCGTCCTGGTCGAAGGCCAGCGATCGCCGGTAGGCGACGATCGCTTCGTCCCGCCGCTCCAGAACGTTCAACACGATGCCGATGTTGTTCCACGTTCCGCTTTGGCCCTCCCGGTCACCGATGTCCTGCCACAGGGCAAGCGCTTGGCGGAGGACGGCGTCACCCTCCTCGGGCTGTCCACAGTGGAGCAACGCGATACCCGGCAGGTCCAGCGCCGTCGCCCGACCGTCCGGCTCGCCGAGCTCCGTCGCCGCGGTGAGGGCATCACGTGCGACGGCCAGGTGGTCCTTCTCCCCGTCCCACCGCCGTGTCAGGTGCGCACACACCAACGCCGCCAGATCCAGGGCGACCGCGTGCCGCGCGCTGGTCGTGGCCAGCGCGACCGCAGCCGCGAGTGTGGCCCGGTGCGTGTCCAGCCACGCCTCCGCGTCCAATCGGCCGGTGAACACGGTCTGGGCGGCTTGTCGCGACGGGGCGCAGAAGTAGTTGTCGGCTGCTTCGGCGGTCGTCAGGTAGTAGTCCACCAGCCGGGTCACCGCGGCGTGGTGGTCGTCCCCGTCTGCATGGGTGGCGTGGATGTGCAGACGGACCAGGTCGTGCATACGCCATCGGCCATTGGTCGTGTGGAGCAGGTGGGCCTGGCGCAATGTGCGGAGTTGGACGGCGACCAGGGTCTCGGGCACATCGGCCAGCGCGGCGGCGGCAGCGGTGGAGATGTCGGGGCCGAGATCGAGAGTGAGCAGGCGCAGCAGCCGCGCCGCGTCGGGATCGCGCTCCCGCAGATGCCGCCATGACACCTCGATCACACCGGTCACCGCAGTGCCGTCGTGTTGCAGCACGGCCAGCCGGGTGGCGCTGTCGGCGAGATCGTCGGCCAGGGCCGCGGTGGTCAGGTCGGGGTCGTCGACCAGCAGGGCCGCGGCGATCCCGATCGCCAGCGGTAATCGGCCGCACACCTGCACCAGCCGCTCACCGGCCACGCGGTCGCCGGCCACCCTGGTGTCGTGGGGGTGGTGCTGCCGCACGGCTTGGCGCAGCAGCGACAGCGACTCGCGGCGGGTGAGCACATCCAGTTCCACCCGGCGGGTGCTGGGCAGGGTCAGCGTGTCGCGGGTGGTCACCACCGCCCGGTGGACCGCCTGCCGGGGCAACAGGTCGAGCACCTGTTCGGCGGTGGACGCGTTGTCCAGGATGAGCAGCACCGGCCGTTTCCGGTCGGCCAGGTCGGCGAGGTGCCGGTGGTAGGCGGTGGCCTGCTCGTTCCTGGTGGGCGGAATCCGCTGTGGCGGCATCCCCAGGGCGTACAGGAGGGGCGCGAACACCTGCCCCGGCTGAATCCGTCGGTCGCTCGGGTCGTAGCCACGCAGGTTGGCCACCACCACGCCGCCGGGAAACCATCCCCGATCGACGGCGACCGACGCGGTGTGCTGGGCCAAGGTGGTCTTGCCGATCCCGCCCATGCCCGCGACCGCCGAAACCACCACCGCGCCGGGTACCGCTCGTTGCCGGGCGTGCGGAACCCGGCCGGGGCCAGGCTGTTCAGCAAGGTGCGCAGTTCCCGAGTGCGGCCGACGAACAACTCGGGTGCCGCGTGCTGCGTCCCGACCACCGGAACCACCACCGTCTCCGCGGATGGCTCGGGTGCGGGCAGATGCACCTGACCCGAGGCGGGTACCGCGTTGAGCGCGCGCTCGACCCAGGCTTCGTGCTCGGTTTTGGCCTGGCGCAGGAGGGCGGTCGTGTAGTGCAGGTGCTGCGTGTCGACCTTTGTGTGGTCCACTCCGCACAACAAGATCAGGTTCTCGTAGCGGTCCACCACTTCGACGGGGCATTCACCGTGGCGGGGACCACCCGGCGAGCGCGCTGCGATGTGCGCCTCCTCGCCGACAACCGCCTCGTCGTCCATCGACGTCCGGCCCGCGACGAGGATCTGGCGGCACAGTGCGCACCGGTTGCCGGAACGGCCCCAGAGGATCTTGCGGTCTTTGTCGCTGATGCCCACCCGGACATGGTGCCGGATCACACCGACCACCCGGGACGAGACTCGCCGGCCCGAACAGGCACCGGCCCAGGCGACCACACCGCGCGCCGCCGGAAGCGGGCTTTGCTGTGACGAGCCGTTTGACGGGTGCCCTCACAGCTTGGCGCCGCCGTCGACGTACAGGGTCTGGCCGGTGATGTACGACGCTTCGTCGCTGCACAGGAACGCGACGGCCGCCGCGACGTCCTCGGGGAAGCCGACCCG
The DNA here is from genome assembly GCA_965995405.1 of uncultured Saccharothrix sp. Taxonomy (GTDB): domain Bacteria; phylum Actinomycetota; class Actinomycetes; order Mycobacteriales; family Pseudonocardiaceae; genus Actinosynnema. The sequence goes on along the minus strand of CBHFOL010000012.1, from coordinate 47,645 downwards.
CCTGACCGGGTTCTTCTCGGCTCCGAGCCTGCGGAACTCTTCGACGTCCATCTTCAGCCGTACCGCGGTCGCGTCGGTCATCTCGGTGACGATGAATCCGGGCGCGATCGCGTTCACGTTGATCCCGAACGGGCCGAGTTCGATGCCGAGAGAGCGGGTGAAGCCCTGCACTCCCATCTTCGCGGTCGCGTAGTTGGCCTGCCCGCGCTTGCCGAGCGCGGAGGTGCTCGAAAGGTTGAGGATCTTGCCGTACCGCTGTTCCACGAAGTGCGTCTGCACGGCCCTGGACATCAGGAAAGCGCCCTTCAGGTGCACGTTCATGACGAGGTCCCAGTCGCCCTCGCTCATCTTGAAGAGCAGGCTGTCGCGGGTGACGCCCGCGTTGTTGACGAGTACGTCGATGCCACCCAACTCTTCGATGACTTTGCCGACCGCCGCCTCGACGGCAAGTCCATCGCTGATGTCCGCACCGATCGCGAACGCCTTCGCGCGTTCGGCCAGCGGCAGCGATGCGGCGGCCTCGCCCGCCGCCGCCTCGTCCAGGTCGATGACCGCGATCGACGCGCCTTCCTCCGCCAGCCGGGTAGCGATGGCCAACCCGATCCCGCGTGCCGCCCCGGTGACGACCGCGACCCGTCCGTCGTAACGACCCATCGATGTAGCTCCTCGTGTTGGGGTCTGGGGTGCCGGTCAGGGCACCAGGAGTCGCACGGTCTCGGCGACGCAGGCCGGCTTGTCCTGCCCGGCTATCTCGATCGTGTAGCGGACGACGGCCTGGGTGCCCGCGGCGATGTCCTCGACACCGACCAGCGTCGCGTGTGCCCGGATCCGGGAGCCGACCGTCACCGCTTGCGGGAAGCGCACCCGGTTCAGTCCGTAGTTGACCGACATCCGCGCGCCACCGACGGTGAAGATCTGCCTCCCGAGCACCGGGATCAGCGACAGCGTGAGGTACCCGTGCGCGATCGGTGCGCCGTAAGGACCCGCCGAGGCTCGCACGCGGTCGACGTGGATCCACTGACGGTCCTCTGTGGTCTCCGCGAATGCATCGATCCGGTCCTGCCCGACCTCGAACCAGTCACCCGCCCCGAGACGCTCGCCGGCCGCTGCCCGGAAGTCCTCGATGCTATCGAAGTGGCGTGTCATGCCATGAGCTCGTAGATGGTGGCGTTGGCCTGGCCTCCACCCTCACACATCGTCTGGAGCCCGTAACGGATCCCGCGGTCGACCATGTGGTGGATCAAGGTCGTGGCGATACGTGCGCCGGACCCGCCGAGCGGGTGCCCCAGGGCAATGGCGCCGCCGAGCGGGTTCAGCGCCTCCTCGGGCGCGTTGTACTCGGCCTGCCAGGCGAGCGCCACCGACGCGAACGCCTCGTTCACCTCGAAGGCCCCGATGTCGGCGATGCCCAGCCCGGACTTCGCCAGCGCCTTGGCGGTCGCCGGGATCGGGCCGGTGAGCATGATGTTCGGATCGCTGCCGGCCACGACGGCCGTGTGCACCCGGACGAGCGGCGTCCAGCCGTTCGCGGCGGCGGTCTCCGAGGTCGTGATCAGCACTGCGGCGGAGCCGTCACTGATCTGCGAGGCGTTGCCGGCGCTGACGACGCCGCCCTCCAGGAAGGGAGTCCGCAGACCCGCCAGAGCGTCGACCGAACTGTCCGGCCGGATCCCCTCGTCCTTGCCGACCATTCCCGCCGCCGTCTCGATCTCCACGATCTCCGCGTCGAACGCCCCGGCAGCGACCGCGCGGGCCGCCCGCTGGTGCGAACGGACGGCGTACGCGTCGAGATCCCCCCGACTGAACGACCACTCGCGGGCGATCTGCTCGGCACCGAGGCCCTGGTTCGGCATCCCGGGGCCGTACCGTTTCGTGTACAGGTCGCCGATCGGGCTCTGCTCGCCGTAGGAGCTCCCCATCGGGACGCGTGACATCGACTCGACACCACCGGCGACGACCACGTCGTAGTGCCCCGCGACGACGCCCGCCGCCGCGAACGAGATGGCCTGCTGGGACGAGCCGCACTGGCGGTCGACGGTGGTGCCGGGCACCGACTCGGGCCACCCCGCCGACAGCACCGCCGTCCGCGCGATGTCGAAGGTCTGCTCACCGACCTGGCCGACACAGCCCCAGATCACATCGTCCACAAGCGACGGATCCAGCAAGGCGCGGGCCGCCAGCCCCTGGAGCACCTGGGCGGACAGGTCGGCCGGGTGCACGCCCGAGAGCGCCCCCGCCCGCTTGCCGATCGGGGACCGCGCCGCTTGCACGACAACTGCGTCTCGCACTTCAATCTCCTACCGAGTAGTTGGCACATTCACTGGTGAGCCCGCACCGACCCGACGCCGGCGGCGGTCAGTCCTTGCGCAGCGGGAAGGCCCACGGGCGCATCGGCGACCCGGTCGCCCCGCGCAGCCGCAGACACGCGGCGAAGAACGCGAGCTCGTACACCTTCGCCGCGGCGAGCTCCTCCAGATCGAGCGCCTCGATCAGGGGCGCGCCCGCTTCGGCGAGGAGATAGGTGTGGACCGGCGTGTAGTTGTCGTGGTCGGTCGACGGCCCCTGCTCGACGCAGATGGTGTCCGAGCCGACGACCATCGCCCCCTTCTCCACGAGGTGGACCGCGGCGGCGCGGGTCAGTCCGGGCGGGTCGTCCCCCCACGCCTCGTGGTCGGGCCACTGCCGCATCCGTCCCGTCCGGACGAGCACGACGTCACCGACCTGGATGTCGACGCCCTGCGCGGCAAGGCAGTCGTCCACGTCCTGAGGTGTGATCCCGTAGCGGTCCGGGAGCATGTCGACGCCGAGCAGGGCGGCGAAGTCGAGCAGGACGCCCCGGGCCACGATCGGCGGCATCTTGTCCGCACCCGAGACCTGCCAGTGCCGGGACCCGAGGTGGTCGCGCTCGGTGAAGTTGTTGTAGATCCGGCCGTGGTAGCCGTAGTGGTTGAGCGTGTCGATGTGGGTGCCGGTGTGGGTGTACATCAGGATCGAGTCGCCCGAGTAGCCGATGTACTCGGTCATCTCCTTCGAGATGCCCGGCAGTCCGTCGTTCACCGTGCCGCGCGGCGTGTGCGTCATCCAGATCTGGTACGCCGGGTCGCCGATCATCTGCCACGACGGCATCCCGATGAAGTAGTCCACGGAGAGGTCGAACATCCGGGTGGCGTCGATGCGGCTCATCACCGCCGCCCGGGACTCGGGGCTCATCAGGTTGAGCCGGCCGATCTGGTCGTCGGGCCCGTACGGGCTGGTGGCCACCTCGCGATGTGCGCCTGAAGCGTGGTTGTCGGACATGCGGCTCTCCTCGGATCTGCTTCGGAAGCGTGGACGGCGGGAGCGTGCTGGACGAGTCGGGACTAGCCGGCCGGCGTCGCCAGGTGGAAGTCGGTCAACCGCTGGTAGGCGTCGGCGACACGCAGGACGGTGGCCTCGGCGAACGGTTTGCCGACGATCTGCATGGAAACCGGCATGCCGACGCCGTCGAAGCCGACCGGCACCGCGCACACCGGGAGTCCCGTGAGATTCCACTGCGGGGTAAAGGAAGCGCTCGACCAGCGATCCATCATCGTGGGGTCGGTCTCGTCCAGGAGGCGCGCGCCGGTCGGCATGGTCGGCACGATGAGCACATCGCAGTCGCGCATCGCCTCGGACACCTCCCGGCGGAACGCGGTCGCGATGTTCTTCGCCTGCACGTAGTCCGCCGCGCCGAAGAGAGCACCCCGGGCGAGCAGCCCGCGCACGTTGCTCCCGTAGTCGGCCCACCGTGCCACCAGGTCGTCCCGGTGATAGGCGAACGCCTCGCTCAGCAGCACGATGGTGTTCGCGAACTTCGCCATGTCGGCGTTGGGCAGGCTCACCTCCGACACGGTCGCGCCCGCCTCCCGCAGCGCGGAGACGGCCGCCGTCACCGCGACCGTGACCGGCTCGGCGACGTTGCCCGCGTCGAAGAAGTAGCCCTTCGGCAGGCCGATCCGCAGGCCGCGCGGCGAGCCGTCCAGCGCATCGGGGTAGTTCGGCACGGGCCGCCGGCTCGACCGGCCGTCGCCCGGGTCGTGGCCGGCCATCACCTGGAGCAGCAGCGCGCAGTCCCACGCGGAGCGCGCGACGGGACCGATCGTGTCGAGGGTCGGCGCCAGCGGCAGCAGCCCGGTGGTCGACACGCGCCCGAAGGTCACCTTGAGGCCGGTCACGCCGTTGAGCGCGGCGGGATGCCGGATCGACCCGGAGGTGTCGCTGCCCAGCCCGCCGAGTGCCAGACCGGACGCCACCGCGACGGCCGTGCCGGAGCTCGACCCGCCGGCGAACCGGTCGGCGGCCCAGGCGTTGCGGGGCATCCGGAAGCCCTTGGCGGGGTCGTTCAGTCCCAGCGCGAACTCGCTCGTCGTCGCCTTGCCCACCAGGATCGCGCCGGCGTTCCTCAGCCGTGCCACCACGTTCGCGTCGCGGTCGCCCTGCCACCGCGCCGGCACGACGAGGCTGCTCGCGCGGGTCGGTCCCTCGACCGTCGCGATGACATCCTTGACCGCCAAGGGGATCCCGTGGAGCGGACCCCGGTCGTGCCCGGCCGCCAGCTCGCGATCCGCGCGCTCGGCCGCCTCGAACGCGGCATCGCGAAACGTACTGGCATACGCCCCGAGTTCGCCGTCCAGGCGGTCGATCCGCGCGAAGACCTCGGCGATGAGCCCGGCCGCCGAGATCATCCCGTCACGGAGCTTCCGGGCGGTCGCCTGGATCGTCTCGGCGGCAGCCCCACGGGCGGGCGGATCGGTCGGAACGGCCGCCCGGTACGTCTTCGGTGCCGACACCTCACGGGCGATGCCGTCCGCAGCGGTCCGATGGAGCTCGTCGGCCTGGTGCCGCAGCGTCGGGTAGTCGTTCGCGATGGACGTGAGTTCCTCGTCGGTCACCTCCAGACCGACGACGTCGAACAGGATCCGCACGCGCTGCTCGTCCGACGTCATCGGTCGAGCAGACTCGTGTAGCGGCCACGCAGCATGTCCCGGCTGATGATCATCCGCTGGGTCTCGGTGGAACCCTCCCCGATCCGCCGGATCCGCAGCTCGCGGTACCAGCGTTCGAGCGGGAGGTCCTTGGCGACCCCGTACGCGCCGTGGATCTGGATGGACCGGTCCACGACCCGGGCGGCTGCCTCGGTGGCGACGATCTTCGCGATCGCCGCCTCGGTCCGGAACGGCTTGCCGCTGTCGGCGCGCTCGGCGGCGTCCAGGGTGACGCAGGCCGCCGTCCGGAGGTCGATCTCGTTGTCCACGAGCATCCACTGGATCCCCTCGTGGTCGGCGAGCGCCGCGCCGAACACGGACCGCGTGGGCGCGTACTCGACGGCCATGCGGTGCGCCATCATGGCCACGCCGAGGCAGCCGGCGGAGTACGGGATCCGGTTCTTGGTCAGCCGCTCGCTCGCCAGCGAGAAGCCCTGGCCGACCTCGCCGAGGACCGCCTCGGCCGGGAGCCGGACGTCCTCGAACGACAGCTCGGTCGGGTAGTGGCCCGAGCGCAGGGTGTGGATCACCCGGCGCACGGAGAAGCCCGGGGTGTCCGCGTCCACGATGAAACAGGTGATCCCGTCGCGCCCGGATCCCTGGTCGCCGGTCCGCGCGAACACCAGCCCGAAGTCGGCCTTGTCCGCACCGCTGATGAACGTCTTGCTGCCGTTGAGGATCCAGCCCGAACCGTCCCGCTTCGCCCGGGTCTGGATCGCCCGTGCCGGGTCGCTGCCGCCGGAGGGCTCGGTGAGCGCGAAGAACGAGCTCTTCTCGCCGCGCAGCACCGGGAAGAGGTAGCGCTCCCGCTGCTCCTCGGTGCCCTCGTAGAGCTGACCCATGTCGGGCTGCCCGAAGGCGGCGTAGCACGGGGCGTACAGGCCGGCGCGGTGCTGGGACATCTCCATCGCCAGCAGGGTCCGGGTCACCAGGTCCACCCCGGCTCCGCCCCACTCCTCCGGGACGTCGAGGTTGTGCAGCCCCATCTGCTTCGTCTTGGCGACGAGTCCGGCCAGGACCGGCGCGCTCACCTCGCTCTCGTCCGGATCGAGCTCGTACTCCAGCGGGATGATCTCGTTGCGCACGAAGTGGCGGACGTTCTCGATCAGCGTGCGCTGCACGTCGTTGACGGCGAAACCCATGGTTGCCTCTCCAGTCCTAGTTCCGTCGAACGTGTCCGGTCGGCGCATCGACACCCCGCAGGTTCCGCGGCGACGCGCCGGACTCGTTCGTGAAGACCTGCACGACCTCGCGGTACCGCGAGAGGTAGGCGTTGGTCCGCTCGTACCGGAACGACTGCCCGAGCCGTTGGTCGAGGCACTGCGTGAGCGCGCCGCGCAGGCCGAACGTGGTGTGACCGCCCGCGTAGTCGATGACGACGATCCCGTTCTCGTCGGCCACCTCGAAGACGCCGACACATCCCGGCACCGCCTTCACGTGCTCGGCGGTCAGCGGAGTCCACACCTTGGTCATGAAGACGCTCATCGGGCTCCCACCGCCCCGGTCGGGTCCGCGACGACCGCCTGGCCGTCGGGGAGCAGTGCCCGTGGAATGTCCACGAATCGCGAACGCACGTATTCACCCAGTCCTTTCGCCTGCGGATCGGGACGCGTTGTCGCGGCCACTCCGTCGCCGAGCAGGCCGCGCACGACGAAGTTGACGGCCCGTAGGTTGGGCAGCTCGTATCGCTCGATGTCGAGCTCGGCGGCCTCGGTGAGCAGCACGCGCAGCCGGGCCTCGTCCAGATACGCCACCAGCCACGCGTAGGCCGCGTCGGTGCGTGCCCAGAAGCCGATGTTGGCGTCGCCGCCCTTGTCCCCGGATCGCGCGCCGACCACCCGGCCCAACGGCGCACGGACGGTGTCGCCGTCGAGAGCCGGCCGGACGTGCCGGGACTCCTTGGGGCGTGGCTCGAACTTCTGCGTCGGAGGACTGGGCACGGCGAGTCGCCGTCCGTCGGCGAAGACGACCTCGGAGCGGATGACGTCCGCGGGCACGAGGGTGGGCCAGTAGATGCCGTAGGCGCTGCCCGACCGGCCGGCCTGCTCGACGTACATGCCGGGGTAGGCGGAGAGGCCGATCTCCGCGACGGCGTTGAAGAACCGCCGCCCCACCTTGCGTTCGTCCGGGTCCTTGACCGTCACGCGGAGGCGGGCCTCGGACTCGGGGTTGCCGGGCGCGTCCGGGCGGTCGGTGCGCAGCAGCCGGATGTCCGTCTCCGCGCACGTGTCCGGTCCGCCGAGCGCGTCGAACAGCAGTCGGACCGCGTAGTCGGCCTTGAGCCCGGCGTCGAGCCCGGTGACCATGAGCGTGGCGCTGTTGCGGTAGCCGCCCTCGTAGTTGACGCACACCTTGACGGTCTCCGGTGCCGGGAAGCCCCGGACGCCGCTGACCCGGACCCGGTCCGGACCGTCGCCCGACAGCTCGATGGTGTCGAACCGGGCGATCACGTCGGGGTTGAGGTACTCCGGGGTCGTCGTCTCGTAGAGCGTCTGCGCCGTGATGGTCTCGACCGTCACCGCGCCGCCCGTGCCCGCGTGCTTGGTGATCACGCTCGAACCGTCCGGGAGGATCTCGGCGAGCGGGAAGCCGGGACGTCCTTTGTAGACAAGTTCGGAGAAGAAGGCGAAGTTGCCGCCCGTCGCCTGGGCACCGCACTCCAGGATGTGCCCGGCGACCACCGCGCCGGCCAGCTTGTCCCAGTCGTCGAGCTGCCAGTCGAAGGCCCAGGCGGCGGGTCCGACGACCAACGAGGCGTCGGTCACCCGTGGGCACACCACGATGTCGGCACCGCCGCGCAGCGCCTCGGTGATCCCCCACCCGCCCAGGTAGGCGTTCGCCGTGACCGGCTCGACGCCGGCGTCGGCGAGGGATTTCCCGGATCCCATGTGCGCCAACGGATGGCCCTGCGCCTGGAGCTCGGGAAGCCGGCCGAGCAGATCGTCACCCTCGATGTGGGCGATGGCGGGCCGGAGTCCGAGTCTTTCGGCCAGGCGGCCGAGTTCGGTCGCGAGCCCACCGGGATTGAGCCCGCCGGCGTTGGTGACGACCTTGATGCCGCGGTCCAGGCAGGTGCCGAGGATCTCCTCCATCTGCGCGAGGAACGTCGACGCGTAGCCGCGTTCCGGGTCGCGTTGCCGGAGCTTCCACAGGATGAGCATGGTCAGCTCGGCCAGGTAGTCGCCGGTGAGGACGTCGAGCTCACCGCCCTCGACCATCTCCCGGGCCGCGGCGAAGCGGTCGCCGAAGAACCCCGAGCAGTTCCCGACGCGCAGGACGTCACCGTCGAACGGCATGGTCACCCTTTCCTCTCAGCAGCGTCATCACCGGGGGACCGCGATCGTGGCGGACCCCACGACGCAGACGGTCCGGTCGGACTCCCGGGTCTCGGCCAGCGAGACGTGCACGAGGCCGTGCCCGTCGTCGCCCGGCTCCAGGCCGGTGACCTCGCCACGGCAGACGAGCTCGTCACCGGGCACGGCGTAGCGGCGCACCGACACCTCCAGCCTGGCCAGTCGTCCGCCGTCGCCCATCCAGTCGGTGCACAGCGACGCCAGGAACGCACCGTGCAGGTGCGACTGGACGAGGACGTCCGGGTACCCCTCGGCCGCCGCGTAGTCCGGGTCGAAGTGGATGCGGTGGCTGTTCCAGGTGACCGCGCTGTACCGGAACAGTTGCAGCCGCGAGGGCGTGCGCCGGATCTCGGGCAGCCGGTCTCCGATGTGGACGGAGCCGAACCGCAGAGCGGGGTGTGGGCTGTTCACCGGACGAGCACCTTCCTGGTCGAGGTCACGAACAGACGACCCTGGTCGTCGCGGTAGTCGTCGCGGTAGCGGACGACGATGACCGGACCGCTCCGCCCCTCCCGGAGCTCCGCGTCGATCAACGTCGACCGCTCCTCCAGCGTCGTCCCGGCGGTGATCGGGGCGTGGAATTCCATGTCCTCACCGCCGCCCATGACCCGCACGCCGCTGGTGGGCAGGCCGTGCAGGTGGATCTCGGCAGGGGTGCCGTCCGTGCGCAGGTCCGCCGTGTCGTCGCCCTCGTCCCAGACCGAGACCGCGGTGACCAGGTTCGGCGGTGCCACGACATCCGCGTAGCCGCGGCTGCGGGCGTACTCGGCGTCGTAGTACAGCGGGTTCGACTCGCCGATCGCGCGGGCGTAGCGCCGGATCATCACGTCGGTCACCGTGCCGAGACTGCGCGTGGTCGCCACGCCCACCCGGGTGCGGATGGAGCCGAGCAGGGCATCGTCAACGGGCATGGGGTTCTCCTAGACAACCTTCTCGTCGCGAAGCTTCCGGACGTCGTCGGCGCTCAGGCCCAACTTCCGCCCGAGGAGTTCCTCGGTGTCCGCACCGAGGGCAGGTGCCGGCGTGGGCGGTACCGGCGCGGAAGCGCCGAGGCGCAGCGGACTGCCGAGTACGTAGGTCCGCCGCCCGTCCGGATCGCCGACGGGCCGGATCATGCCGTCGTCCGCAACGAGTGGCCCGGACATGACGTCGGACAGGCTGAGCACCGGGGCACAGGGGACCTCCGCCTCCTGGAGCCGCGCCACGAGGTCGTCACGGGCGAGGTCGGCGGTCCACTTGGCGACGACGTCGTCCACCTCGTCCATCCGGGATACCCGGGCGGGCGGCGACGCCAGCCCCGGGTCGTCGGCCAGATCCGGCCGTTCCATCAGGCGGCAGAGCGCCTGCCACTGCCGGTCCGCCATGCACAGGATCGCCACCCATCCGTCCGCCGCCGGGTAGACGTTGTAGGGGCACACGGCCAGGCCCCCGTGCCGGTTCCCGGTGCGCTCCGGGAGGGTCCCGCCGCTGTCGAGGTGACCCGCGATGCTGGAGGTCAGGGACGGGATCACGGCGTCCTGCATCGCGACCTCGACGTGCTGGCCGCGCCCGGTGACCGTGCGCTGGTAGAGCGCCGCGGCGATCGCGCCCATCAGGTGCGTCCCCCCGAAGAAGTCGGCGACGGCGGGGCCGGCCTTCGTCGGCGGCTGGTCGGGCTGACCGGTCGTCGCCATCACGCCGGTCACGGCCTGGATGGTCAGGTCCATGGCGCGCTGCCGGGCCCGTGGCGAGGACGCGCCGTAGCCCCGCCCGGACGCCAGGATGATCCGCTCGTTGGCCCGCGCCAGGACCTCATAGGACAGTCCGAGCCGGTCCAGGGCACCGGGGGTGAAGTTCTCCACGACGACGTCGGCGCGGGCGACCAGGCGCAGGAACAGCTCCTTGCCGCGCGGGTTCTTCAGGTCCAGCCGCAGGCTCTTCTTGCCGCCGTTGAGGAGGTCGAACGCGGCCGTCTGCTGCTCGCCCACGACCCGCCACCGCACCGGCTCGCCGCCGAACGGCTCGATCTTGATGATCTCCGCACCGAGCTGCGCCAGCAGGGTGGTGCAGTACGGACCGTTGTAGACCTGGCTGAGGTCGAGTACGACGATGCCGTCCAGAGCGCGCGTGGTCGTCAAGGGGAGAACCTTTCCCGGAAAGAAAGCACTGTCCTAACCGAACATGTCCGGTGACCGGACGGTGGATGTCCGAAACATACTACCCCGTAGGTCGGAGTTTGGACACTCCGATCCGGACGCCCGAGGTCAGAGGGCTCGGGCGATCAGCTCTTTCTGGATCTCGTTGGTGCCGCCGTAGATCGTCTGCGCCCTGGCGTCGGCGTAGAGCCGCGCGATCGGGTACTCGGTCATGTAGCCGTAGCCGCCGTGCAGCTGGAGGCACTTGTCGATCACCCGGCACTGGACGTCGGTGAGCCACCACTTGCACATGCTGGAGGTCGGCAAGTCCAGCCCGGTCGCCAGGTGCGTGGCCATGCACTCGTTGAGGAACGTCCGGGCGACCTTCGCGAGCGTCGCGCACTCGGCGAGTTCGAAACGGACGTGCTGCTTGTCGATCAGCGGTGCGCCGAAAGCCTTCCGCTGCTTCACGTAGTCCGTGGTGACCGCCACCGCCAGTTCGATCGCGGTGACCGCGGTGATGCCGATGATCAGCCGCTCCTGCGGGAGCTTGCCCATCATCATCGCGAACCCGTCGCCCGGCTCGCCGAGGAGGTTCTCCGCCGGGACGAGGACGTCGTCGAAGAAGAGTTCGTTCGTGTCCGAACCGTGCTGGCCGATCTTGTCCAGCGGACGCCCACGGCTGAAGCCGGCGGCGGAGTCCGTCTCCACGACGATCAGCGAGATGCCCTTCGCGCCCTTCGACGGGTCGGTCGAGCACGCCACCACGACCAGGTCGGCGCTGCCGCCGTTCGTGATGAAGATCTTGGATCCGTTCACGAGCCAGCCGTCGGCGGTGCGCACTGCCCTGGTCCGGATCGCCTTGAGGTCCGATCCGGCCGACGGCTCGGTCATCGCCAGCGCCCCGAGCAACTCCCCGGTGGCCATCTTCGGGAGCCAGCGGTGCCGCTGCTCTTCCGTCCCGTACTTGTGGATGTAGTCGGCGACGACCCCGCTGTGCATCGAGTTGCCCCACGACCGGTCGCCGTGCCGTGCGTAGGCTTCCTGGATCGTGGCCTGGTGCAGGAAACTGCCGCCACCGCCGCCGTACTCCTCGGGGATGCTCGCGCAGAGCAGGCCGAGTTCGCCGCACCGGAGCCAGAAGTCGCGCTCGACGTGGCGTTGCGCCTCCCACCTCGCCCGGTTGGCCGGCACCTCGCGGTCGAAGAAGGACACCGCCATCGCGAACAGGTCGGCCGCGTCGCCGGTCATCCACGGCCGTGCCGTCGAGTCGATCATCTCGTTTCCTCACTGGTGGATCCGGGTGGAGAAGCTCAGAGCCGTTCGATGACCGACGCCGTGCCGAGCCCCCCGCCACAACACATGGTGACCAGTCCGTACCGGCCGCCCGAGCGTTCGAGCTCGTGCAGCGCCTTGGTGACCAGGACGGTGCCGGTCGCCCCGAGCGGGTGCCCGAGGGCGATCGCGCCACCGTTGACGTTGACCCGGTCCAGGTCCGCGCCGTACTCCTTCGCCCAGGCCAGCACCACCGACGCGAACGCCTCGTTGATCTCCACGACGTCGATGTCGGCCGGCGAGAGCTCCGTCCGGGCCAGGATCCGCGCGGTCGCCGGGATCGGCCCGGTGAGCATCAGCACGGGATCGGAGCCGACCAGGGCCGAGTCCACGAGGCGCGCCCGAGGCCGGAGTCCCAGCTGGTCCGCGCGCTCGCGGCTCATCAGCAGGACCGCACTCGCGCCGTCGGAGACCTGGGAGGAGTTCCCGGCGGTGTGGAAGCTCGCCGGAACGCGGTCGGGCTGGTTCAGCTTCAGTCCGGCGAGACCTTCGAGCGTGGTCGCGCGCATCCCTTCGTCGCGGGTGACCGTCCTCGTGCCGCGCACGTTGCCGGCGTCGTCCACGACCGGCGCGTCGACGGGAACGATCTGGCCGGCGAAGCGGTCCTCGGCCCAGGCGCGGGCGGCCCGGTCCTGGGAGCGTTTCGCGTACCGGTCGAGTTCGTCGCGGGTCAGGCCCCAGCCCTCCGCGATCCGGTCGGCCCCTTCGAACTGGACCGTGGGCTCGTACACCTCGGCGTACCGGCCGCCGCGCGGGTGGCCGTGCGGTCCCCCCGGCGGCATGGTGCTGCCGAGCGGGACCCGGCTCATCACCTCGACGCCGCACGCGACCACCACGTCCGCGAGGCCGCTCGCGATCTGGGCGTGTGCCATCAGTTGGGCTTCCTGCGACGACCCGCACTGGGCGTTCACCGTGGCCGCCGGCACCTCCAGCGGGAGACCGGCGGTCAGCCACGCGTTGCGGGTGACGTTGGCGGCCTGCATACCGAGTTGGCCGACGCAGCCGCCGACCACGTGGTCGACCTCCGCCCCGGTGAGGTCGTTGCGCCGGAGCAGCCCGAGCAGCACGTCGCCGAGCAGTTCGTTGGCGTGCTTGTGCGCCAATCCCCCGTTCCGCTTGCCGATCGGGGAACGGACGGCGTCGACGATGACGACTTCGCGCATGGAGAGCCTTCCTGGTGGGTGTCGGACGCCTAGTCGGTCCAGCGGTTCCAGCGCGTGATCTCCTCGACGGGCGGACGCCGGGCCGGCTTGAAGTCGTCACCGATCGTGTAGGCCACCGGGAGCAGCGCGACCGGGGTCCCGGTGTCCGGCAGACCGAGCAGCTCGCGGTACAGCGGGTCGAGCTTGCCGCCGAACGGCGTGGTCAGCGTCGAGCCCATGGCCCGTGACCGGAGCGCGAGCTGGAGACTCCAGATCGCCGGGAAGATCGACCCGTACAGCGAGGCCGGAGGCGTCGACCGGGGCCCGTCGGGCAGCTCGTCCACCCAGGGCACGATCAGCACGGGGACCCGCGCGAGGACCTCGGTCAGGTGCATCGCGCTGTCGAGCACCCGCCGGGTCTGCGCATCCTCGGTCCGCCGCCGCCGTTCGATGCGCGGCACGGTGTCCTGCGCGTACAGGTCCGCGATGCCGGCGCGCACGTCCGGGTCGTCCACGACCAGCCAGCGCCACAGCTGCCGGTTGCTGGCCGTCGGGGCCTGCACGGCGAGGCGGAGGCACTCGACGATGACGCCGCGTTCGACCGGGCGCTCCAGGTCGAGCCGACGCCGGACGGCACGCGTCGTGGACAGGAGGTAGTCGGTCGCCTCGACGTTCAGCCGACCCGTCATGCGTTGTCCGCCACCTTGGCCGGTGCCGTGGCCCGGTCGGACTTGGTCAGGAACCGGTCGACCTGGATCTTGACGTCCTCGGTGCCGAAGGACTCGTACTCCGCGGCCAGCGCGAAGTTGAGCACGGTGTTGGCGGAGTCGAGCAGGTGCATGTTGAGGGCGCGCTTGGTGTCGCGTGCCGCCTGGGCCGGCAGCGCGGCGAACCGGTGCGCGAACTCCTTCGCGGTCGCCAGCACCTCGCCGGCGGAGACCACCCGGTTGCACAACCCCATCCGGAGCGCGTCGGAGGCCGGGATCCGGTCACCGAGCAGGATGAACTCCTTCGCCGTGAGCAGGCTGGTCAGCCAGGGCCAGGTGACGGCCCCGCCGTCCCCGGCGGCCAAGCCGACCCGCACGTGCGGGTCGCTCAGGAACGCGTTCTCGGCCATCACCACGAAGTCGGACATCGAGGCCAGGCTGCACCCGAGACCCACCGCCGGGCCGTTGACCGCCGCCACCACCGGCAGCTCGCACGCCAGCATCGCGCGGGCCAGTCGCTCGCCCTCGCGGATGTCCTTGCGCCGGGCGGCGAGATCGTGGTGGTTGCGGATGAAGTTGGGCAGGTACCCGCCGGCGCTGAAGGTCCGGCCGGCACCCGTGATGACGACCGCGCGCGCCTCCTCGTCGTCCGCGAGCAGGTCCCACACCCGGCGCAGACCCTCGTGCAATTGGTCGTCCACGGAGTTGAGCTCGTCCGGCCGGTTCAGGGTGACGATCCGCAGCGGCCCGTCCTCCTCCACCAGCAGGGTGGGTGCCAAGCGCGAGTAGTCCACGTGGTGCCTCCTCCAGACCCGGTCAAAAAAACCTACGTGGTAGTATGTCACTGTGGACACGCCCGGCGCAACGGCTCCGGAGAGCGTTGCCACGGCATTCGCCGCGCACCGCGTGAGGAGCAGTCGATGGCAGACCTCGAATACACAGTGGACGACGGGATCGGAACGATCCTGCTGAACCGCCCGCACATGAAGAACGCGTTCACGTTCGACATGATCGAGCGCTGGGACGAGGCGCTGCGCTCGGCGCGCACCGACGACGCCGTCCGGGTCGTCGTCGTCACCGGCGCGGGTGACGCGTTCTGCTCCGGTATCGATCTCGACGCCTTCGCCACCGAGGCCACCGGGCCGCTCGCGGTCAAGTCCCTGCTCGCCGACCGCATCCACCGGGTCGCCCACGCCGTCGAGGACCTCGACAAGCCGCTGATCGCGGCGGTGAACGGCACCGCCGTCGGCGCGGGGATGGACATGGCGCTGATGTGCGACGTGCGGCTGCTGTCCCGGTCGGCCCGGATGTCCGAGGGGTACATCCGGATCGGCCTCGTGCCCGGCGACGGCGGCTGCTACTACCTGCCCCGGCTCGTCGGCATGGGCAAGGCCCTGGAGCTGATGTGGACGGGCGACTTCATCGACGCCGACGAGGCGCTCCGCCTGGGCATCGCGAACCACGTGCACCCCGACGAGGAGTTCGCCGACGCCTGGCAGGGCTTCGCGCGCCGGCTCGCCGACCAGCCGACGGTCAACCTGCGGATGATCAAGCGAGCGGCGTACCAGTCGGCGCGCACCGACGTGCGGACCGCGCTGGACCTGATCTCCTCGCACATGGCCGTGGTGCACAGCACGCACGACTCGGCCGAGGCGATGGCGGCGTTCCGGGGTCGTCGGACGCCCGTGTTCGAGGGCCGCTGACATGGGAGAGGAACAGCACCCGATCCTGGAGACCCGGGACGGCGCGACCGTGCGGCTCACCCTGAACCGCCCGGCCCGCAAGAACGCGCTCGACCAGCGGAGCTGGGGGCTGCTGCGCGAAGCGCTGGAGGAGCTGGCCACCGACGACACCGTCCGGGTCGTCGTCCTGACCGGCGCGGACGGCACCTTCTGCGCCGGGTCCGACCTGGCGGGCGGGTCCGCCGAGGAGCACCCGCTGTCCCGGATGCGCCGGCTCGGCAGCGTCGCGACCACCGTGCACGAGTTCCCGAAGCCGATCATCGCCCGGGTCGGCGGTGCGGCCGTCGGCGCGGGCTGCAACCTCGCGCTGGCCTGCGACTTCGTGGTCGCCTCGCCCACCGCCCGGTTCGGCCAGGTGTTCACCCGGCGCGGGCTGTCGATCGACTTCGGCGGATCGTGGCTGCTGCCCCGGCTGGTCGGACTCCAGCAGGCCAAGCGGCTGGTGCTGCTCGCCGAGATGATCGGCGCGGAGGAGGCCCGTGAGCTGGGGCTGGTCACCTGGGTCAGGCCGGAGCACGAGCTCGACGGGTTCGTCGCCGACCTGGCACACCGGCTCGCCGCCCTGCCGCCGGTCGCCCTCGCCCAGTCGAAGGCGCTGCTGCACCAGGGCGCGACCCAGCCCCTGCGGGCGGCGCTCGACAACGAGACCCGCGCGCAGGCGGTCAACCTGGCCACCGAGGACGTGCCGATCGCGTACCGCGCGTTCCTGGACAAGGTCGCGGAGCCGCACTACACGGGCCGCTGGGCCGTGCGCTGACCACGAACCGACGAGGATGAGGCACACCCTGATGGACCTGTGGAACCTGGAGCCGGTGGCACTTCCCGGAGAACTGGAAGTCCTGCGGCGCGAGGTGCGTGCGTTCCTGGACGAGGAGATCTCCGCGGGCCGGTTCACGCCGCACTGCGACCAGTGGCTCGGCGGCTGGGACGAGTCGTTCAGCCGGAGACTGGGTGAACGAGGCTGGATCGGCATGGCCTTCCCCGCGCGGTACGGCGGGTCCGGGGCCGGGGCGCTGGCACGTTTCGTCGTGACGGAGGAACTGCTCGCCGCCGGCGCGCCGGTCGCGGCCCACTGGATCGCCGACCGGCAGTCCGGACCCGGGCTGCTCCGGTTCGGCAACGAGGAGCAGAAGCACACCTACCTGCCGGGCATCGCGCGCGGCGAACGCTTCTTCGCCGTCGGCCTGAGCGAACCGGACACGGGCTCGGACCTCGCTTCGGTGCGCACCCGCGGAATCCGGGTCGACGGCGGCTGGCGGCTCAACGGGACCAAGGTGTGGACCAGCGGAGCCCACCACGCGCACACCCTGGTCGTGCTCGCCCGCACCGCACTCCCGACCGCCGACCGGCACGCCGGCCTGAGCCAGTTCATCATCGACCTGCCCCACCCCGACGTGCACATCCGCCCGATCCGCCTGCTCACCGGCGAGCACCACTTCAACGAGGTCGTGCTCGACGACGTGTTCATCCCCGACGCGCGGGTCCTCGGCGAGCCCGGCGCGGGATGGCACCAGGTCACCGGCGAACTGGCGATGGAGCGCAGCGGTCCGGAGCGGATCCTCTCCACGTTCCCGCTGCTCGCCGCCGCCACCGACGCGTCGGTGGCGGCCGGCCGCCAGACGGGGTTCGGCGCGGTCGTCGCCCGGATGTGGGCACTGCGGCAGATGTCGCTCGCGGTCGCGGGCCGGTTGGAGGCAGGCGTCGCGCCCGCGGTGGAAGCGGCGGCGGTCAAGGATCTCGGCACCCGCTTCGAGAGCGACGTCATCGACGCGGTCCGGCTGCTGGAGCAGGTGGAACCCGACCTCGGATCGGACGAGCGGCTGCCCCGGATGCTGGCCGAATCAATCCTGCACAGTCCGGGCTTCACGCTGCGGGGCGGTACGAACGAGATCCTGCGCGGCGTCGTCGCCAAGCAGTTGGGGGTGCGATGAACGACATCACTCAGGCGCTGGCGGCCACAGTCGGGGCGGTGTGTGCGAAGCACGGCGACGTCACCGAGGGCCAGTGGAACGCACCATTGTGGACCGCGCTGGAACAGATCGGCGTGACCGCACTGTCGATCCCCGAGGAACACGGGGGCGGCGGCGGGGACGTCGCCACGGCGGTCGCCATCCTCGAAGTGCTCGGGCAGCACTCGGCCGCCGTTCCGCTCGCCGAGACCGCCCTGCTCGCCGGGTGGCTCATCGCCGGGTGTGGCGCTCCGGTGCCCGGCGGTCCGCTGACGGCCGCCGTCGCCGGCCCCGGGCTGCGGATCGAGCCGGAAGCCGACGGGGTGTCCGTGGCCGGGACCATCGGCCGGGTGCCGTGGGCACGGTGCGCCGAACACGTCGCCCTGCTCGCCGGTGACCGGCTGATCGTGCTGCGCCGCAACGACTTCGTGGTGAAGGAGCGGACCAACCTCGCCGGCGAGCCCCGCGACGACGTCGCGATCACCGCCTCCGTTCCCGCGTCCCGGGTCCATCCGCTCCGTGCGGACGCGGAGACCGTGGCCCGGGAGTTCCACGTCCGCGCCGCGCTGGCCCGCGCCGCCCTGATCGCCGGCGCGGCCCGCCGGGCGCTGGAACTCGCCGTCGCCTACGCGGGCGAGCGTGAACAGTTCGGCCGCCCCATCGCGAAGTTCCAGGCCGTCCAGCAGCACCTGGCGGCGATGGCCGGCGAGGTGCTGCTCTGCAAGGTCGCGACCGAGGCCGCGGCACTCGCCGTCGACCGGGACGCCGACGCCGAGGTGGCGGTCGCGGCGGCCAAGACCGTTGCGGGCCAAGCGGCAGGTGTCGTCGCGTCGCTGGCCCACCAGATCCACGGGGCGATCGGGTTCACCGAGGAACACGCGCTGCGGCACAGCACCACCCGGCTGTGGGCCTGGCGCGACGAGGCCGGGAACGAGGCCACCTGGTCCGAGGTCCTGGACCGGCACGTGTCGGCCGCGGGGACCGGCGGGCTCTGGTCGTTGCTGACCGGCCGGCAGAGGAAGGGATCAGACCGATGACCAGTGTGTCGATCGAGGGTGCCGACGGCATCGCGATCATCACGATCAACCGTCCGGACCACCGCAACGCCGTCAATCTCGAAGTGGCCCAAGGCATCGCAGCCGCGATCGACGAGTTCGACGCACGCGCCGACCTCAGCGTCGCGATCCTGACCGGGGCCGGCGGCACCTTCTGCGCCGGCCTGGACCTCAAGGGCTTCACCCGAGGGGAGATCCCGGTCATCCCCGGCCGGGGTTTCGGCGGCCTGACCGACCGGCCGCCGGTCAAGCCGTTGATCGCGGCCGTCGAGGGCTGGGCGGTGGCCGGTGGGTTCGAGCTCGCCCTGACCGCCGACCTGATCGTCGCCGCCCGGGACGCGAAGTTCGGCCTGCCCGAGGTCAAGCGAGGTCTGGTCGCCGGATCAGGAGGTCTGCTGCGGCTGCCGAAGGTGCTCCCCTACCAGCTCGCCATGG
This sequence comes from uncultured Saccharothrix sp., assembly GCA_965995405.1. Lineage (GTDB taxonomy): Bacteria > Actinomycetota > Actinomycetes > Mycobacteriales > Pseudonocardiaceae > Actinosynnema. The sequence continues at coordinate 28,810 of CBHFOL010000012.1, read as the reverse complement.
AACTCGCCCTGACCGGAGACCCGCTGACGGCGGAGACGGCGCACCGGCACGGCGTGGTGAACGTGCTCACCGAGCCCGGACTCGCGCTGGCCGGAGCCCGTGAGCTGGCGGCGAAGGTGGCCGGCAACGGCCCGCTCGCCGTCCGGACCAGCAAGCGGATCGTCTCGATGTCGATCGGCTACACGAGCGCCGAGGCGTTCGCCGCGCAGCAGGCGCTGGTCGACCCGGTGCTGGCCTCCGCCGACGCCCTCGAAGGGGCCCGCGCGTTCGCCGAGAAGCGCGCCCCGGTCTGGACGGGCGCCTGACCCCAAAGAACCCTCCGCCATGCGTCCAAGCGCGTGGCGGAGGGTTCTTGTTCGACCGGCTCAGTGCGCGTGCGTTCCCGGCTGCCGCTTCTTCACCCGCCGACGACGCCTGGTGCTCAGGACCGCGGCGCTCACCGCCACGAGCAGCGCGAGTCCGTTGAACAGGTCCGTGACCCACAGGTTGGTGCCCATGAGCTGGAGCCCCTTCACGCCGGTCGCGAGGAGCACCAGCGCCACGACCGTTCCCCAGACGTTGAACCGACCCGGCTTGATCTGGGTGGTGGCCAGGAAACAGGCGGCGAAGCTCGGCAACAGGTAGGCCGGGCCGAGTGACGGCGCGACGCTGCCGGTCTTGGCGGTGACCAGCACGCCCGCGATCGCGGCCAGGAGCGAGGTCGCGATCAGCGAGCCCGCGATGTAGCGCCCGGTTCGGACGCCGGCGAGCCGGGAGGCGTCCGGGTTCGCCCCGACTGCGAAGGCACGACGTCCCACCGGAGTGTGCTCCAGGACGTACCAGACCAGCACACTCAGCACCACGGCGTACCCGGCGACGACGGGGAACCCGAACACCTCGTGGTTGGCGAAGTCCTGGAACCCGGCCGGCACCGGGCCGACGAACTGGTAGTTCGAGAAGAGGCCGGTCAGCGCGAGCAGCACCGAGCTCATCCCGAGCGTCGCGATCAGGCTGTCGATGCCGATCACCGCCACCAGAACCGCGTTCACCACGCCGATCAGGAGCCCCAGCAGCAACGTCAACAGCACCGCGAGCGCCGGATTCATCCGCTGGTCGGCCATCAGCACGCCGCACACCACCGCGCACGTGCCGAGGTTCTGGGCGGCCGACAGGTCGAACTGCCCGACCGCCAGGGTGACCAGCAGGCCCAGCGCGAGGATCAGCGTGATCGACTGGTCGCCGGCGATGCTGGTCACCGTCGCGGCGGTCGGAAACGTGTTCGGGAGCCTGATCGAGAAGAAGACGGCGAAGCCGATCAGGAGCAGCACTCCGCTGTACGGGGCGAGCCGGATCCGACCGGCCGGCCGGAACCGGTCCACTCGCGACCGGTCGTCCGGGTGGTGGCCCGATCCGGTGGCGATGGTCTGGGAGTCAGCGGTCACGCGTACTCACCCCTTCCGGGTCTCGTCGGCAGAATCACGGATGGTCTCGCTGACGATCCGGGCGACCGAGAGGTCACCTTTGGCCAGCACACAGCGCACGGCACCGTCGCGCATGATCACCACGCGGTCGCACACAGCACACAGCTCCTCCGCGTCGGAGGACGACAGCACGACGGCCCGCCCCTGGCCGGCGATCGCCGCCAGCGCCTGGTAGATGGCCGCCTTGGAACCGGCGTCGACGCCGCTGGTCGGCTCGTCCAGCAGCATCACCCGCGCGTCGACGCGCAACCAGCGGGCCAGCACCAGCTTCTGCTGGTTGCCACCGCTGAGCAGCGACAGCTGCCGGTCGGGATCGCGCGGCGACACGTCGAGGCGGTCCAGCCAGGGACGGACCTCGCGCCGCTCGAACCGCGCGCCCAGCCAGCGGGCCGGGCCGCGTGCGGGCAGCCGGGGCAGGGTGACGTTCTCGCCGCTGGTCCACTGCTGGATCGTCGAGTGCCGCTTGCGATCCGCTGGTGCGTAGGCGATCCCCGCGGCGATCGCCAGGTCGGGCCGGTCGGCCGCCACCGGCAGACCGCCGAGCCGCACCTCGCCCCCGTTCCGCCGCCGCGCCCCGAAGGTCAGCGCGAGTGCCTGGTCGTACCCGGAGCCGATCAGGCCGCTGACGCCGACGATCTCGCCGGCGCGGACCTCCAGGGAGAAGTCGCGCACCTGGTCGTCGGCCACGCCGGTCACGCTGAGCAGCATCTCCGCGTCCGACGACGGGAGCGCCGGGGCGAACCCGGCCGGCTCGCGCCCGATGATCAGCCGCACGAGCTCGTCGGAGTCGACGGTGTCGACCGGGCAGGTGGTGATCCGCCGCCCGTCCCGGAGCACGGTGACCCGGTCACCGATCCGGAAGACCTCCGGGAGGCGGTGGGTCACGTAGAGGATCGCCGACCCCCGGTCCCGGAGCCGGCGCAGCAGGCCGAACAGCTGCTCGACCTGGTGCTGCGGCAACGACGCCGTGGGCTCGTCCAGCACCAGCAGCGCCGGTGCCCCGTCGGTCGCCGCCACCGCGCGGACGATGGCCAGCATCGTCCGCTCCCCCGGCGTCGCGGCGGACAACGGCAGGTCGGGGTCGAGGTCCAGGTCGAACTCGGCCAACAGCCGGGTCGCGGCGCGCCGTTCCCGCCGGGCCGACAGCCACCAGCGACCGGCGTACCGGTGACCGAGCGCCAGGTTGTCGACGGCGTCGAGCTCGGTCACCAGTCCCAGGTCCTGGTGGATGAAGGCCACCGACCGCTCGCGGGTCGCGGTGCCGCCGAGGCTCATCGGAGCGCCGTTCAGGGTCGCGGTCGCGCCCGGATCGGGCGAGTGGTAGCCCGCCAGGATCTTGATCAGGGTCGACTTCCCGGAACCGTTCTGCCCGAGCAGGCAGTGCACCTCACCCGCCCGCAGCTCCAGATCGACATCGTCCAGGGCCTTCTGGGCCGGGAACGTCTTCGAGAGCGAGGCGAGGCTCAGCACCGTGCGCGCGGTGGCGGCGGCACTCATCCGACGTGCCAAGCGGCCTGGTACGTCTTCACGTAGTCCGGCGGCTCCGGCTGGTCGGTCGTCTGGGTCACGTTGCCCTTGACGTAGATCTGCTCCCACCCGGGCAGGTCGATCCGGTCGCCGAGCGGAACGTCCATCATGAGTCGCGCCAACTGGTCGACGGAGCGGTAGGCCGACGCGGCGAGCTCGACGCCCACCGAGGCCCACTGGCTGCCGTCCTCGATCGCCTTGAGCGCGGACGGGTTGGCCGCGCGGCTGATGATCTTGACCTTGCCGAGCAGACCCGCCGCCCGCAGGGCCGAGTCCAGACCGGCGTTGTAGTCGACGACCGCCAGGGCGACGTACTTCGTGTCCGGGTTGGCCTGGAGGTAGCTGACGATCTGGGACGGGACCGTCTTGCCGACGTTGCCGTTCGAGACCTCCAAGATGCCGGCCGAGCCGCCGGCCCCCTTCAGCACGCCCTCGTAGGCGTCCTTGATCGGCCCCCAGACACCCGTGAAGGAGGGATCCCAGACGAACACCGACTTGGCCGGGCCGTCCGCGTCCGCGACCACCGCCTGGGCCATCAGCCTGCCGCTCAGGGCGGTGTCCTTGCCCCCGCCGACGACGGCCTGGACCGGGCCGGGCGACTTCAGCGGGTCCCCGATCGGGGAGAGGGTGGCGATCTTCGTGCCTGCCGCCGCGATCTTGGCGAGCTGCGACGTGATCGAGGAGTCCGGCAGGGCCGGGATGTAGGCGAGCGCGTCCGGCGGGTTCGCGGCCACCTGGTCCATGGCGGAGATGAACCCCTGGGGCGTGCTGTTGGACTGGAGCGTGGTCAGCTGCCACCCCAGCGCGCGGGCCGCATCCGCAGCGCCGTCCGACAACGTGATGCACACCGGCAGCGAGCAGGTGATGATCACCATCGTCTTGCCCGTGGGGGGCTTCGACGGGAGTGCCGGCACCGCGTCGAGGGGCTGCACCTCGGTGTACTTCGCGAACGCCGCCTCGGCATCGGCGACCACCGACTTCTGCTCGGGTGTCAGATCGGCGTTGCCGCCCGTGTTCCCGCCGCTGTCACCACCGCAGGCGGCGACCAGGACGCAGAGCGCGCCGGCGGCGATCGCGGCAACGGGAGCCTTGAACACTGTCCGCATTGGATCTCGTTTCGGTTCGTCCGAGCGAAGTCCGCTCAATGGGTGGGCAAGGTGCACGCGGCTCCCCCGGTGCCCCGATCGGACGTTCCGGCCAGGACGATCGACCCTCATGGGGTCCGGTCGTCGGGCTCGGACCGTCCGGCACGTCGATCCCGTACCGAGCGCCGTCACCGATCCCGATGACATTCGACTCAGTAGGTTGCATTCTACTCAGTAGGTTTCCTACGGTCAACGGCCAACCGGGGTGCCCGGACGTCGGCCCGGCGCGGTCAGGGTTGCCAGGACCCCAGGACGGCGCGCAGCGCCGAGACCAGCGCGAGAGGCTGGTCGAGCATGATGTGGTGACCGGCCGCCGGAATCTCGACGCTGGGAATGCCGCCCGCGATCCGGTCCGGCCCGTCGCCTGCGGCGGAGATCCCGTGTTCCGCGCGAAGCATCAGGATCCGCCCGGTCAGGCGGGCGAAGGTGGAGTTGTCGAAGTCCTGCCCGCCGAAGATGCGCGGATCGAACTTCCACGTCCATCCCCCGGCACAGGGGCGGATCGAGGTCTCCGCGACGTGCGCCCGGACGTAGGAAAGCGCTGGCTGCTCGGGGATCGGCCGGAACCGGGCGAGGGCGGCGCGCCTGGTCGGGTAGACCCGCACCGGGGTGGCGGCGCGCAGCTCGTTCGCGGCAACCTCCTCGGCCGTGTGCTCGACGGCGCGGCAGTCGACGGCGATCGTTCCGTCGATGCGGTCGCCGTAGCGCACGGCGACGCGCAGCGCCACGAGGCCGCCCATGCTGTGGCCGATGACGATCGGCCGTCCCTCGAAGCCGACGTGTTCGGCGACCTCGATCACCTCGTGCGCCCAGGTGTCGATGCCGTAGCGGTCACGCCGGCCGCTCTCGCCGTGCCCGGACAGGTCGACGGCGACGACCCGACGACGCCCGCCGAGGGTCAACAGCGGTGCGACGTGATCCCACCACCGCGCATGGGCCACGCCACCGTGAACCAGCACGACACCCGGCGCTCCGACCGGACCCCACGACCGGTGACTGATCGGCACTCCGTCCACGACCGTCGTACCCAGTTCCGCCCGTTCGCCCAGAGCCCTGACGAACCAGACCGGTGGGACAGCCGACTCCGCAGCGGACGGAGAAGTGGGAAATGGCACGGACTTCACGATGACATACTACTACGTAGGTTGTACGGTGCGCTCAACGTCCACGGCGAAACCGACGCCGGACCCGGACGACTCAGGACACCCCCGTGATCGACTTCTCGTTTCCCCCGGAACTACAGGCCTTGCGGACGCAGGTAGCCGCTTTCATCGACCAGACGGTGCTGCCCGCCGAGCAGGAGCTCGGGAAGCGGCCGTACTGGGACCTGGTCGCCGAACTGCAACCGAAGGCACGGGCCGCCGGGCTCTGGTGCCCGTTCATCCCGAAGGCGTGGGGCGGGATGGGCCTCGGCCACCTCGCGAACGCCCTGGTCCAGATCGAGGTCGCCCGCTCGTTCTCGGGCCTGGGCGGCTGGGCGCTCAACTGCATGTCCCCCACCGACGCGACCATGCTGACGATCCTCGAACACGGCTCGGAGGACCAGCACGAGCGGTTCCTGCGCCCGCTGGTCGAAGGACGCATACGCGTGTGCTTCTCGATGACCGAGAAGGAAGTGGCCGGCGCCAACGCCACCGGCATGGAGACCACGGCACGCCTCCACGGCGACACCTGGATCCTCAACGGGGAGAAGTGGTTCAGCAGCGGTGCCACCACGTCCGAACTGGCGATGATCATCGCCAAGAGCGACCCCGACGCACCCCGCCACCGGCAGTACTCCGCGTTCCTGGTCGAACTCCCCGCGAACGGGTACCGCATCGTGCGCGACATCCCGGTCCTCGCGGACATCGGCGTGCCGCACTTCGCCGACGAGACGGTGCACGGCCACGCCGAGGTCCGGATCGAGCAGCTCGAAGTGCCCGCCGCGAACCTGGTCGGCGGGCGCGGCGACGGCTTCGTGGTCGCACAGCACCGGCTCGGCTACGGACGACTGCGCCACGGGATGCGATCGATCGCCAAGGCACAGGCCGCACTCGACATGGCCACCAGGCGCTGTGTCGAGCGCACCGCGTTCGGACGCCGGCTGGCCGACATGCAGGGCGTCCAGTGGCAACTCGCCGACTGCGCCCGTGACCTCTACATCGCGCGACTCATGGTGCTGCACATCGCCTACAAGCTCGAAGCGGGCGAGGACATCGCGACCGAGAACGGGATCGCCAAGGTCTTCATCGCCGACATGCTCAGCAGCGTGGTGGACCGCGCGCTACAGCTCCACGGGTCCCTCGGGTACTCCCTCGACCTGCCGCTCGCCCACTGGTACGCCGAAGCCCGCGGCCACCACTTCATCGACGGGCCCGACGAGGTCCACCGGTGGAAGACCGGCCGCCGCGTCATCGCGGAGTACGAGCGCAGCGGGACCACAGCGCGCGCCGCCGGCGGGGACCTGTTCTGACGGGCACAAGCGACCACTCCCCGGACACGAAGGCACTCACATGACGCGTACCGAACTCGCAACCCCAGGGCTGTCCGTGGACACAGCCGGACTCTCGGCCTACCTCTCGGCTGATGTTCCCGATGCGGGAGAGCTCACCCGGGTCAAGCTCCTGACCGGCGGCAGCTCGAACCTGACCCTGCTCGCGACGTGCGGGCAGCGGCGACTGGTCCTGCGCCGCCGCCCGGTCGGCATGATCCCAGAGCAGGCGCACGACATGCGGCGCGAGTACGAGACACTGCGGATGCTCGCCGCCACGCCGGTACGGGTCCCCGCCGTGCACGGCTACTGCGATGACGAATCGTTGATCGGAGCCCCGTTCTACGTCATGGACTTCGTAGCCGGGACCGTCGTGCAGACCGCGGACGACGTGCGCCCCATCGCACCGGCCGCCCGGGCCAGGATCTGCGAAGACGTCGTACGAGTCCTGGCCGAGCTCCACGCCGTCCCGCTGTCCACGTTCCCGACCTACCAGTCGGGACGGAGCAGCAATGTCCTGGAGCGCCATCTCCGGCGCTGGCACGAGCGTTGGGGCAGTCGGCCGCACCGGGACCTGCCGGAGATCGACCGCATCGCCGACGAGCTCCACCGCAGGCTCCCCGCGAGCGGCGAGCTCACGTTCGTGCACGGCGACTACCGGATCGGAAACCTGATCGTGGATCCGCACGGCGGCGAGCGGCCGGTGCTCGCCGTGCTGGACTGGGAGCTGTCGACGTTCGGCCATCCGCTCACCGACCTCGCGCACCTGCTCGCGTACTGGGAAGGCACCGACGGGATCCACTCGCACCGGGCGCAACACATCGCGCGGGACGTCGGGTTCCCGAACGCACGGCAGTTGGCCGACACCTATGCGTCGATCTCCGGCCGGAGCGTCGAGAAGCTGTCGGTGTTCCTCGCGTTCGAGCATTGGCGGGCCGCCATCATCAAGGAGGCGATCTACCAGCGCCGCGCGCAGACCGGTGCGCCCCGGAGCGAGACCGACGACGCGAGGCAGGGCGTCGACAGTCACATCGCCGAGGCCGCGGCGCGGCTGGAGTCAGCGGAGCCGACTACCCGCTGAGCATCCGCCTCAGTAGGATGTAGCCATGAGGCAGCAGATCGGCAGCGGTCGCGCACTGGGTGCGAAGCGTCAGATGAGCGCGAACGAGATCCTGGACGCGGCGGCGAAGGCGTTCTCCGAGCGGGGATACGCGGCCACGTCGATCGACGACGTCGCCGACGTGCTGGGCTGCACGAAAGGGCGGATCTACCACTACTTCCGCACCAAGGGCGAGCTGTTCATCGGCATCCACCACCAGGGGCTCGAATGGGCGTTGGAGGCGGTCGGGCCGACCGCCGAGCGGGAGGACCTGGAGCCGGCGGACAAGCTGCGGGAGATGGTGCGCCGGCACGCGATGCACATGATCGACCACTACACCTACATGGGTCCGGGACAGTTCCAGATCGAGCTGAGCCTCGCAAGCGAGGGACGCAACCAGGACGCGGCGATGGCGAAGATCCTGAAGATGCGTCGCCGTTTCGAGGACTACTTCCTGAAGGTGGTGAAGGACGGGATCGCGGCCGGTGCGTTCCGCGACACCGACGCGAAGCTCGTCACGAAGGCCGTGCTCGGCTCCGTGAACTGGATGCACGTGTGGTACCGCCCGGGTGGGACCCGGGACACGGCCGCTCATCGTGAGCGCATTGCCGCGGTGCTCGCCGACTACGCGGTGAGCGGCATCACCGGCTGACGCCCGCGGGCGTCACCGAGGCTCGCGCGGGAGGCCCAACTGCCGCTGGGCAAGGATGTTCCGCTGGATCTGCGACGATCCGCCGTAGATGCTGCCGGCACGTCCGTACAGGTAACGGCCGAACCACTCCGCCCGTCCGGGCGCGGCGGTATCGGTCAGGAGGGACAGGCTGACCCCCGTCAACCGCTGCTCGACCGCGGTCATGAGCAGCTTGTCGACGGAGCTCTCCGGACCGGGCGGGACGCCCGCCGCCCGATCGCTCAGGGTGCGCAGACAGTGCATCCGGAGCACCTCCAACGAGGCCGCTGCCTCACCCAGCGCGAGCAGGGTGGCGCGGTCAGGTGCCGACGTCCCTTTTCTGACGACGGCGGCGAGCTCGGCGAGGTACCGCTCGAACTTAGGCAGGTACCCGGTCTCGACCGCTCCGCGCTCGTAGTTGACCACTTCCATGGCAACCCGCCATCCGTCACCCGGGCGGCCGAGCATGTTGGCGTCGGGGATGCGCACGTCGTCCAGGTAGATCTCGGCGAACTCCTCCTCCCCGTTGGCGAGCACGATCGGTCGCACGGTGACGCCGGGCGTGTCCAGCGGGACGATGAAGGCCGAGATTCCGTGGTGGCGTGGGACGTCCGGGTCGGTCCGCGCGAGCAGCAGGCAGAAGTCGGCGAAGGCACCGTAGCTCGTCCAGGTCTTGTGTCCGGTGAGCACCCATCCATCCCCCTGACGAACCGCCCGGGTACGCAAGGAGGCGAGGTCGGAGCCGGCCTGCGGCTCGGAGAACCCCTGGCACCAGATCTCGGCGGAGGAGAGCAGCGGCCGGAGGTAACGCGTCCGCTGCTCATCGGTGCCGAAGCTGAGCAATGGCCGGCCCAGGTGTCCCAGCGGAATCAACGTGGGCGCGTTGGCCCGGCCGAGTTCCTCGCTGAGGATCGCCTCCTCCATCGGCCCCATGCCCTGTCCCCCAACCTCTTTCGGGTAGGAGAGCGCCACCCAGCCGCCGCGGTACAGGCGTCGCTGGAAGTCGAGCATGTAGGGCCAGCGTTCGGCGAGCGCAGTCGGTTCAGGTTCGGCCGGCACGTTGTCCTTGAGCCAGGCGCACAGCCGGGACCGGAAACGGGCCTCTTCGGTCGAGTCGCGCAGATCCATCGTTGGGTTTCCTCAAGCCTGGTCGAGTACGCGGTCGGCGAGCAGCAGCAGTGGCGCGTCCGTGTTGCCGAATGCAGCGTTGTGGAGATGAGCGGTGCGCAGTCGGAGGTGGGCGTCGTGCTCGTGCGTCACGCCGATCCCACCGAGAACCTGGATCCCGTTCTCACAAGTCCTGATCGCCGCCGCACCCGCATATGCCTTGGCAGCAGACGCCAAACGTTCCGCCTCACCAATCGGCGCATCTTCCACCGCCCACGAGGCCCCGTAAGTGATGGAACGCGAGGTCTCGACATCAACCAACATGTCAGCACAAAGATGCTGCACCGCTTGGAACGACCCGATAGGACGTCCGTACTGCTCGCGGTGCCGCGCGTAGTCGACTGCCTGACGCAGCGCACCTTCGGCAAGTCCGGTCAGCAGCGCGGCAGTTCCGGTCCACGCCACAGCCCGTGCTCGCCGCGCGCCCTCACCCACCGCAGCACTGGCGGGGACGGCTTCGACGCGACAGAGCGGGTGCAGCGGATCGATGTCCTCGATCGGCGTCGGATCGACCAGTTCGTGTACATCCGCGATCCCACCGGGGGTGAGCACGACTCCCCGGGCACCGACAGTCCAGTCGAACGCAACTGTCGCTTCGGCAACCGGTTCTTCGAGATGTCCGCCCAGGAGGACGGAGAACGCCTCACCCCGACCAAGTTCCGCGAGCGCCTGGTCCTCGCCACCCGCGAACCGCAGCAGAGCCGCAGCCGCGATGGCGGTCCCGACGTAGGGCACCGGTGCGAGATGACGGCCGAGCACCTCGGCGACGACGCAAGCGTCGGTGACCGAACCGCCGGCACCACCCCGGTCTTCGGGGATCAAGAGCCCGACGAGGCCGAGCTCAGCCAGCTTCTTCCAGGCAGCCGCGCGCAACACGCCGCCGTCGTCGCACGCATCCCGCACGGAGGAATCCGCAAGTTCCCGCGCACAGAAGTCGGCTGTCGTCCGCTGGAGGAAACGCTGATCCTCCGAGAGCGCAAAACGCATGTGACCTCCTATGCGAAACATACTACTGCGTAGGTTGCTCCACCACAACGGTCGGTACGACCGGCCAGTTCACCCATACAGCCACCGCCAGCGCCGCCGGACGTCACCTCGACCTCGACTCCGGCCGTCGGGCCACCGAGTGCTGTGTCACGCAACCTTGGTCGGGCAACGGGTCCAGGCGCGGATGGGCGTGTCCGGTCCTGGGCAGGAGTGTGATCGGTGCCGTTGAGGGCGAAGTAGCGCAGCACGGCGAACTCGACCTTGATCCAGTTCAACCAGGAGCTGTAGGTCGAACACCCACCGCGAACTATTCGCCTCTTCGTCGTCGATCGTCCAGCCGGTTGGTGAGAACGCCGATCTGCGCGCGGAGTCCCCGGAGTTCGCGGACGATCGTGCTCAGGAGCGTCACTACCGGGTCTTCGACCACCGGGACGGCCGGTTGTTCGGCCCGCCGAGGTTCCTCGCCGTTCAGGACCGCCGCCAGATGGTCCGGATGCCATTCGAGAGCGATCGACAGCGCCTCCAACGTGCGCGGATTGCGGCGGCGTTCGATGCGGCCCTGCTGGACCTCACGGACGATCGCGAGCGAGACACCCGACTTCTCGGACAGCTCGCGTTGTTTCATCGCAAGTTCCCTGGTCCGGGCGTTGATCGCACGCGCGACCGCCGACCAGCCTTCCGCCACATCCGCCTCCGGGCTCCACCTGGCACCGACACTAGCGCTCACCTGGCATGAGGGTCAGCGCACACTGTTCGGCGAGTTGCGTCGGCAGCGCGGGCAGGCTGCGGAGGAGTTCAGCGACGGGACTGAGCGGTTCGCCCGGGAGCACAGCGGCCTGGCCACGCATCGTCCGCGTCATGTGCAACGGCTCGCCACGGCAGGCGTGCGGACGGACAGCCGCTCACGTCGGCCCGGCCGGTCACGGGACGACTCCTCGAACAGATGCGAGCGTGCCGATCGAGCAAACTGTTGAAGCCTCTGACGACGAACGCGGCTATCACACATCAATGGTCGGACGAAGCCTTTGAGCTACGTGCCCGAATCGCCTCAGGACGAGCCATCGACCGACGGACCGTTTCACTACTCCAACACAAGCTCAACCTTGCCCGGGTCATTGACCGCCGCCTCGGCACAGCCACGCCCTGTCGTCCGCGCCCGACACCGTGTCGACCAGGTAGACGGCTTGCCCGTGACGGGGCTTGCCCGGCGCAGAGCCGGACCTGAAGCGAGTCCCCGCGGTCCCGGATGCTTCCCTTCGGGCGGCCCGCAACACCGACTCCGCCCATCGCCCCGAGATTACTCACGGACAGAGCCATGGCCAAGATCAACCCGGTTGATCTTGATTCAGCTATATCGCCTGATCAGGCGGCGTGCCCCCGGTGCGACTCGAACGCACACTGGACGGATTTTGAGTCCGCTGCCTCTGCCGATTGGGCTACGGGGGCCGGTGGGTGAGCACTCTACTCGATCAGCCGAACGGGCTGTCGTGTGCCCCTCGACCCGGGGGCCGGGATCGGAGACCCGACCGACGAAGGGCCGAGGGGCCGGTTACGAGCGGACCAGGCGGGTAATTGCGGCGGACGCCTCCGCCAGCTTCTCGTCGGCCACCTCGCCGCCCTCGGCCACGGCCTGGGCCACGCAGTGCTTCAGGTGCTCGTCCAGCAGGCCCAGGGAGACCGCTTGCAGGGCCTTCGTAGCGGCTGAGATCTGGGTCAGCACGTCGATGCAGTACTCGTCGTTCTCGACCATCCGCTGTAGGCCGCGGACCTGTCCTTCGATGCGGCGCAGGCGCTTGAGGAACGCGTCCTTGTCCGCTGTGTAACCGTGCATCGCTCCCGGCCTTCCCTACCCTGGACGGGTATCCCGGGCACCAGGATAGGCCACCCTACCGGGTGTGACCGGCACCACGTGTGACACCGAAGGCCCTGCTCACATTTCGGGGGTGCGGTTTAGCCCGCGAAATGACCCGTCCGGGGGCATCAGTCACATTTTCGCAGCGAAAGGTTAGGCGATATTCCTTCCGTGCACTATGGTGTCGTCCGAAGCGTGTGGCGCAGATACAAGTCGACGGCAACACGCGCTATGCGAGCACACACGGAGGAACAGTGGCACAGCAGACCGTCGTCCAACTCATCGACGACCTCGACGGCAGCGAAGCCGCCGAGACCGTGACCTTCGCGCTGGACGGTGTGGAGTACTCCATCGATCTCTCCAAGGACAATGCGGACAAGCTCCGCGGGTCCCTGGCCGACTTCGTCACCAAGGCGCGCCGCGCCGGTGGGCGCAAGCAGCGCAAGGGCACCGGCAAGAGCACGGTAAAGGCTGGTGACAAGGCCCAGGCGCAGGCCATTCGGGACTGGGCCCGGGCCCAGGGGCACCAGATCTCGGACCGTGGCCGCATTCCCCAGGGCCTGGTCGTACAGTTCCAGGAAGCCCACGCCTCCTGAGCCGCCCGCACGTGTTTTCCCCTGCGGTCGCCGACATACCGACCGCAGGGGAAACTCCGGGTAACCGCAGGTCACGGTACGTTCCGGGTATTCACACCCGACCCGGAAACCCGGCACCGAGCAGGGCCAGCAGGGCGGTCGCCTTGACCGCCGTCTCCTCGAATTCCCCGGCCGGGTCGGACAGCGCGATGACCGCCCCGCCCACGCCGAAACTCACCTTGTCCCGGTCCACCACCAGCGTCCTGATGACGATGCTGAAGTCGGCCGTTCCGGACAGTGAGAAGTAACCCAGCGCACCCGAGTAGACGCCCCTCGGCCCCGCTTCCAGCCCGTCGATGATCTGCATTGTCCGGATCTTGGGCGCCCCGGTCATCGACCCGCCCGGGAACGCCGCCCTAACCGCCGCGACAGCCGAACTGCCGGGCCGAAGTGCCGCCCGAACGGTGCTGACGAGCTGGTGCACGGTGGCGTAGCTCTCCACCGCGAAGATGCGGGGCACCCGCACACTGCCGACTTCCGCGCAATGGCCCAGATCATTGCGCACCAGGTCCACGATCATCAGGTTCTCCGCCCGGTCCTTCGGACTGGTCGCCAACGCCGTCCGCAAAGCCCGGTCGGCGTCCGGCGTCGCCCCGCGCGGCCGGGTCCCCTTGATTGGTTCGGATTCGACCACCCCCTCCCGGTCGATCCGGATGAACCGCTCGGGTGAAGTGCTGAGCACCGCCAGCGCACCGAAACGGAGTAACGCCCCGAACGGTGCGGGGCTTTCCGCGCGCAGGAACCGGTACGCGTCCCACGGGTCGACGGCACCGCGCCACGTCACCATGTTCGTCAGGCACACCTCGTAGGTCTCGCCCGCGGTGATGGCTTCCTGGCACGCGTCGACCAGTTTCAGGTACTGCGCCCGGTTGTGCCGCAACTGGACAGCCTCCGCGCGTGCTACTGAGAGTGGTTCTCCGACGCCCTCCGCGAACCCGGTCAGGAACGTCTCGGTGCGCGCCAGCCACCCGTCGGAATCGGTCAGCGTCAACAGATAGACGCACCGCTCCGAATGGTCGAAGACCAGCGCCCGATCGGCGAACACGAACGCCGCGTCCGGCTGCTCCGAACGGTGGGCGGACTCACCACCGCACTCCGCCTTCAACTCGTACCCGAGGTACCCGACCCAGCCCAACGCGAACTCGAACGGCACGTCCGGCACCGCCACCCGGTTGGCCGCCAGATCGGCCTCCATCCAGTCCAGGAACGGCCCGGCGAACTCCTCGTCCCCCACCGTCACCCGACCGGTCCACACGTCGTACGTCGCCACCCGCGCCAACGGCCCGCCGGCGTCCCCCATCACCGAGAACCGGCCCCGCTCCCCCTCCTGGCTGCTATCCAGCCAGAACGCGTCCACCGACGCCCCGTAGAGCGCCGAGAACACCCGTTCCGGTGATGGGTGAACGTCCACCCGCCGCACGATCACCGCACGCTCAGGGGCCGGAACAGCCGCCGGGAGCACCACCGGATCGGCCGCACCCAGAGACCCGCCGCCCAGGTCGCGGAAGTTGGCCAGCAGCTCGTGCCCGTACCCGGTGCAGATCGACTCGGGATGGAACTGCACGCCCCACGCGGGCCGCGTCCGGTGCCGCACGCCCATCAGCACGCCGTCCGACTCCGCCCAGGCCACGGCCTCCAACGCGGGCGGCAGGTCGGTCACGGCGAGCGAGTGGTACCGCACCACGGGGAACGGCGACGGCAGCCCCGCGAACAGGTCGACGCCGGTGTGCCGGACCTGGTCGACGACCCCGTGCCGGGGTGTGACCAGGTCGACGGTCGCGCCGGCGGCCAGGCACAGCCCCTGGTGGCCGAGGCACACGCCGAGCAGCGGGAGGTCGCCGTGGTCGATCACCGCACGGCACAGCCCGAAGTCGGCGTGGTTGTGCGGACGGCCGGGACCGGGTGAGATCACCACGCTGTCGAACCGGCGCAAATCGGACATCCGGAAGTCCGGGTCGTCGTTCGGGACGACGACCGGCTCCCGCCCGTTCACCTCGGCGAGGTACTGGAACAGGTTCCAGGTGAACGAGTCGTGGTTGTCGATGAGCAGGGTCCGCATGGCAACACAGCACGGTACCTGCCCAAACACCCGGATGGAGTACCCCGGAGAGGCCGGACACACCCTGTCCCGGCCCCTCCGGTCCTTCGGCGACTCAGTCCAGGTGGTACTTGGCGTCGGCCGCCTGCGCGATCAACTGCTCCTGGGTGAACGGCTGCCCGGCCAGCGGCGGGTGGCCCAGCCCGCGGAACCCCGCGGCCTGGCCGACCAGCACCGTCGTGCCGTCCCCGTGCTGGTAGATCACCAGCTCGTCCAGGTCGGCGTCCTGCTCACCGGGCGTGGCCGTGATGAACCCGATCCGCTTGCCGTCGACGGTCCGCTCCTCGCACGTGCCCTTGATCGCCCAGGCCCGCTCGGCCAGTGCGCACGGCGGGGGAAGCTGCGGATCCCCGTCGGGCCTGGTGGTGACCTGGATCCACAGCTTGCCCACCCCGGACGTGCCCTGCTGCACGACCGGCGTCCGGGCCAGGTACTCCCAGATCTGCCGGTCGCCGTCGTAGTCGCGGAACTGGGACTGGGTGTGCCGCGCCTTCCCGTGCGACTCCTGGCCGGCCGGCTCCTTGTCCACGGCCTGGAAGCCCGCCGGGAGCGCCGCGCCCAGGTCGTTGAGGATCCGCACCGACTTGTCGGCACGCGGCCCGCTGGTCGCGGTCCGGTCGGTCTGCCCGTCCGGCCACGGGGTCTCGGTACCGGACGGCTTCCCCGTGAAGGTGACGACCGACGGGTCGACAGTGGGGCTCGACGGCGGTACCACCGTGGTCAGCTGCGGCCCGGACGGCTGCTTGCCCGCCTCGATGCCGGCGCTCCCGGTGAGCTGCGGCACCAGCACCGCGCCCACGGCGATCGCCACCACGGCGACCCCGGCCACGGTGCCGCCCCACACGGCCTTGCGCCGACGCCGGGCCGCCTGGCCCGCTTCGACGGCAGCCTCCGGACTCATCGGCGGCGGCGGGCTGCTCGCCACCATCGCGTCCTGCATCGCGCTCTTCAGCTCGTGCTCGTTCATCGCACCTTTTCTCCCTGCTGCGGGGTGATCAGGCCGCGCAGCGTCTGCAGCCCCCGCGCGGCCTGGCTCTTGACCGTTCCCTCGGAACAGTTCAACGCCCTGGCGGTCTCCTCGACCGACAGGTCTTCCCAGTAGCGCAGGACGAGGACGGCGCGCTGCCTCGGCGGGACCCCGGCCAGTGCTTCGAGCAGCACCATCCGGTCTTCCGCCGACCCCCGACCGACCCCCGCCACCTCGGGCGTCGAGTCGCTCACGCGCTCCTTGCGGAACCAGCCCCGGCGCAGTTCGGACACGAATGTCCGGACCAATGTCTGCCGGGTGTAGGCGTCGAGTGCCTCGTGCCGGTTGACCCGCTTCCAAGCGACGTAGAGCTTGGTGAACGTCGCTTGGACCAAGTCCTCGGCACGGTGCCAGTCGCCGCACAGCAGGTACGCCGTGCCGCGCATGGCCTCGGACCGCGCCGCGAAGTACTCCGCGAACGCGGTGTCCCGATCACTCATCCCTGGTCCTCCCCATCCCTGCGGTACCGGGTTAATCACGCTCTCGGGGTTCCGATCGGTTGCATGGAGTTCAGCGGTTTCGTGGAAACTGGGCGTCGACCCCTGAGAGGCCGGACGTTGTTCGTCGTGCTGTTCGCTGTCGTCATGGGCTCGGCCCACTACTACGTGTGGCGGCGCGCGGTGCGCGACACCACGGTGCCCGGACGTGCCCGGCGGATCGGCACGGGGGTGGTCGTCGGCCTGTTCGTGCTGCTCATGGCCGGTTTCACGACCAACGTGGCAATCCTGGCCTGGCCCGGTTACGTCTGGCTGGCGGGCGCGTTCTACCTGGCGCTGGCGTTCGCCCTGCTGGAGGTGCCGCGCCTGCTGCTGAACCGTACGGCGCGGCGGCCGGTGCCGGTGGGCGGCCCCGACGAGGAACCGCGGGAATCACCCGATCCGTCGCGCCGACTGTTCATCGCACGGTCGCTCGCGGTCGCCGGCGGCGCGGCGGCGGCCGGGGTCGTCGGGTACGGCATGACGCAGGCGTTGGGCGATCCGGTGCTCAAACGGGTGCCGGTGACGCTGGGCCGGCTCGACCCGAAGCTGTCCGGCTACCGGATCGCGGTGGTGAGCGACATCCACCTCGGACCGCTGCTCGGGCGTCCGCACACCGAACGCATCGTGCGGATGATCAACGAGCAGCAGGTGGACCTGGTGGCGATCGTGGGCGACCTGGTCGACGGCACGGTGGCCGAACTGGGCGAGGCGGCGGCTCCGCTGCGCGACCTGGTGAGCACGCACGGCGCGTTCTTCGTCACCGGCAACCACGAGTACTACTCGGGTGCCGAGCCGTGGCTGACCGAGCTGGACCGGCTCGGCGTGCACCCGCTGCGCAACGAGCGCCTGCGGATCGAACGGGCGGGCGCGGCGTTCGACCTCGCGGGCGTCAACGACGTCACGGGGAGGAACTTCGCCGACGGCCCGGACTTCGCCCGCGCGTTGGACGGACGCGACCGGAGCAACCCGGTGGTCCTGCCGGCGCACCAACCGGTACAGGTGCACGAGGCCGCCAAGTACGGCGTGGACCTCCAGCTCTCCGGTCACGCGCACGGCGGCCAGATGTTCCCGTTCCACCTCGCAGTCGGTTTGCGGCAACCGGTTCGCAGTGGTCTGGACACTGTCGACGGCACGCAGGTCTACACGAGCAACGGGGCCGGCTTCTGGGGTCCGCCCGTGCGGGTGGGGGCCCCGCCGGACATCACGTTGGTGGAGCTGCATCACAACTTCGCCGGCCGATAGAGCGTTCTTCACCGAAACCGCCTAGAGTGGACGGCCGTGCCAGCACACGGTTGTGGAGGGGGACCCCTAGCGAGATGAAGACGAGCTTTGCCGGCCAACGGCTACAACACGAGGCAACAGCTCGTATTCGTCGTTTCCTGGAGCACGAGCAACCGGGAACGCCTTGCCTGGTCATCGACCTGCCCACGGTGCGCGACCGGTTCGCCGCCCTCCGCGAGGCCCTGCCGCAGGCGGGGATTTTCTACGCGGTGAAGGCAAATCCGGCTCCCGAGGTGGTCGGCCTGCTGGCCGCCGAGGGGTCGAGTTTCGACGTCGCCAGCCCCAACGAGATCGACCTGTGCCTGGAGCAGGGGGCGCGACCCGAGACGATCTCGTACAGCAACCCCATCAAGAAGGCGCGGGACATCGCCTACGCCTACGGGCGCGGTGTGCGGCTGTTCGTGTCGGACAGCGAGCAGGACGTCCGCGCGCTGGCCGAGCACGCGCCCGGCTCGTCGGTGCTGCTGCGGATCTTGGTGAACACCAACAGTTCCACGTACCCGTTCGGCAAGAAGTTCGGCTGCGCGCCGGAGATGGCGACCGACCTGCTGCGCCTGGCGCACGAACTCGGACTGGTCCCATTGGGCGTGGCCTTCCACGCCGGTTCGCAGCAACTGGACCCGAACGGCTGGGACGCCGCCATCGCGGACGCCGCCGATGTGACCGCGAAGCTGCGGGCCGAGGGCATCGGGCTGTCGACGGTGAACCTGGGCGGTGGCCTGCCCGCGGGCTACCTGGATCCACTGCCGCCACTCGCCGACTACGCCGCCGCCATCACCGCGTCGATCTCCCGCCATTTCGGGGAGTTCGCGCCGAACGTGATGATCGAGCCGGGACGCGCGGTCGTCGCCGAGTCCGGGGTGCTGCGCTCCGAGGTGGTTCTGGTCTCCCGGAAGTCCTATTCGGACGAACGGCGCTGGGTGTTCCTGGACATCGGCCGCTACGGCGGCCTGGCCGAGACCGAGGGCGAAGCGATCGCCTACCCGTTGCGCACCAACCGTGACGGGGGTCCCACCGGTCCGGTGGTGATCGCCGGCCCGACGTGTGACGCGGACGACGTGCTGTACCAGAACACGTGCTACGACCTGCCGCTGGAACTCCGGGCGGGCGACCACGTGGACCTGCTGTGCGCCGGCGCGTACACCGCCAGCTACTCCTCGATCGCCTTCAACGGCTTCGAGCCGCTGGCCACCTACTGCGTGCGATGAGCACGCTCCTGTCTGTAAGACGCACGACCCCTTCTCAAGATGTTTGGAGTGATTGATGTCCGAACTCCCGTGCGAGACCGAGCCGGTCGGCTTGTTCGCAGGACAGCACGTGCTTGCCGAGCTTGAGGGTGTCAGCCCGGAACTGCTGGACGACGAGCGGTTCCTGCGACATGCCCTCGGTGAAGCCCTCACCCAGGCCGACGCCACGGTGTTGGAGGTGGTCTCCAAGCAGTTCGAGCCGCAGGGGGTCACCGTGCTGGCCCTGCTGTCGGAGTCGCACGCGTCCATCCACACCTATCCGGAAGTCGGAAAAGTGTTCGTGGACGTGTTCACCTGCGGCACGCGCGCCAAACCCGCGCTCGCGGTGCAGCTCCTGGCGGATGCGCTGGGTGCCGAGTCCGCACGGACGGACCTGATCAGGCGGGGCACTCAGGTCCCCGCGCTCGTGGGTAAGGAGAAAGCGTGATCCGCGAACCACTCTCGCCCGGGCTCACCCGGCTCTGGGACGTCCAGGACGTCGTGGTCGACACCCAGACGAAGTTCCAGCACCTGGTGATCGCCCGCACCACCCAGGGTCTGTCGCTGTTCTGCGACGACGACCGGCAGAGCACCGAGTTCAGCCAGCTGACCTACCACGAGGCGCTGATGGTCCCGGCGCTGCTGCTCGCCGACCGCGTCGACCGCGTGCTGGTCATCGGGTCGAGCGAGGGCGTCGTGTGCCAGATGGCGGTGACGGCCGGCGCGTCCGTCGTCGACCACATCGACATCGACGAAGAAGCGGTGAAGCTCTGCGCGGAGCACCTGCCGTACGGCTACACGCAAGAGGAACTGGCCGCCGCCGAGCGCGGTGACGGTCCCGTACGCGTGCGGTACACCGACGGCTGGGAGTACATCCGCACCACCTCCGAGCGCTACGACATCGTCCTGGTGGACCTGCCGGACGAGCGCGAGGAGGAGGCGCAGCACAACCGCCTGTACGGCGAGGAGTTCCTGCGCATGTGCAAGGCGCTGCTCACGCCGGGCGGCGTCGTGGTGACGCAGGCCGGCTGCCAGACCATGTGGCGCAACGGCACGCTGATCCGTTCCTGGCAGCGGTTCAACGACGTGTTCGGCACGGTCGCGTACTACGGCTCGGACGAGCACGAGTGGGCGTACCTGTTCGGCCGCGCCGACGAGGTCGCCGACCCGACCGCGCTGATGACCGAACGCCTGCCGCAGCGCGGCTACAAGCCGGAGACGATCGACGACCTGGCGCTGCTGGGCAACTCGATCCCGCCGTACCTGGTGCGGCAGTCCCTGGCCTGACGAACGACGAGAGGGCCCGTTTCCGGTCGGAAACGGGCCCTTTCGGCTACCCCAGGGAACGCTTGAGGAAGTCCACCTGGAGCAGCAGCAGGTTCTCCGCCACCTGTTCCTGCGGCGTCATGTGCGTGACACCGGACAGCGGCAGCACGGTGTGCGGCCGGCCCGCCGCCAGCAGTGCCGAGGACAGCCGAAGCGTATGTGCCGCAACGACGTTGTCGTCCGCCAAGCCGTGCACGATCATCAACGGACGCTCCAGCTTCGGGGCGTCGGCGATGAGCGAGTTCGTCTCGTATACCTCGGGCTTCTCGTCCGGGTGGCCCAGATACCGCTCGGTGTAGTGCGTGTCGTACAGGCTCCAGTCGGTGACCGGCGCGCCCGCGATACCCGCGTGGAACACATCCGGCCGACGCAGCACCGC
This sequence comes from uncultured Saccharothrix sp., assembly GCA_965995405.1. GTDB lineage: Bacteria > Actinomycetota > Actinomycetes > Mycobacteriales > Pseudonocardiaceae > Actinosynnema. The sequence continues at coordinate 7,982 of CBHFOL010000012.1, read as the reverse complement.
CAGCGCGGCCAGGTAGCCGCCGTACGACCAGCCCCGGATGCCGACCCGGGTCAGGTCCAGGTCTTCCTCTTGCGCCGCAACGGCTTGCAGCGCGTCGACCTGGTCCTCCAGCGTCGCACCCGCGAAGTCGAACGCGATCGCGCGTTCCCACTCCGGCCCACGCCCCGGCGTGCCGCGACCGTCGACCACGAGCACCGCGAAACCCTGGTCCGCCAACCACTGCGACGTCAGGTAGGCGTTCCGGGCGCTGAGCACCCGCTGCGCGTGCGGACCGCCGTACGGGTCCAGCAGCACCGGCAGCTTCGTCCCCTTCACGTGGCCGGCGGGGAACAACAGGGCGACCCGCAGCCCACGCTCACCCACCGTCAAGTGCCGCGCTTCCGGCGTGATCACCGGAGTCTCCGCGAACGACTTGATCCCGCCGCCGCTCGACACCGTGACCGCAGCCCCGAAGTGGCCGAGCCCGCTGGACGACAGCACGGTGACGTCACCGCCCCGCGCCGCCCCGTGCACACCGTCCTCAGTGGACACCCGCTCCACCCGGTCCGCCGTCACCCGGTACACGTGGACCTGCGTCGGATCATCCGTGGAAGCCGTGACCAGCACGTCCTCGTCGATGTCCAGCACCGACCGCACCTGGAACCCGTCCGGCGTCCACGTCTCGCCACCCACCACGAGCCGGTTGGCACCATCGCGGGGCAGCACCTGGACCAGCGAGCCGTCCGGAGCCCACCGGGGCACACCCGGCACGATCTCCAGCCACTTCGGGTCGCTCTCGTCCGAGACCACCTCCACGCCGGAAGGCCCCACCGCGAGCACCTGGACCCGCCGCTGGTCGCGCGACTGGACCTGGAGCAGCGGACGCCCGTGCGACGACCAGCTCGCCGTGCTCAGGTACGGGAACGCCGCCCGGTCCCACTCCACGTCGGTCCGCTCGCCGTCCAGCCCGAAAATCGCGACGCCAACCACCGCGTTGGCCGTCCCGGCCGCCGGGTAGGCGATCTCGGCGGCCGGGGTGGCGGGATTGGCCGGGTCGGCGATGTGCCAGCGCAGCACGGGCGAGTTGTCCACCCGCGCGGCCAGCACGTGCTCGCCGTCCGGGGAGAACCAGTACCCCCGGTAGCGCCCCATCTCCTCGGCCGCGATGAACTCCGCCAGGCCCCACGTGACGTCGTCCCCGTCCGGCGCGGCGACCACCCGGTCGTCGCCCGACTCCAGGTCCACGACGTGCAGCGCGCCCGCCGACACGTAGCCGACCCGACGTCCGGTCGGGTCCACCCGGGGGTCGAGCACGCTGCCGTCGACCGGCAGTTCGCGCACCTCACCGGACGCCAGGTCCACCACGAACAGCCGCCCGGACAGCGCGAACGCCGCCCGCGCCACGTCGCGGTCCGTCGAGTACCCGACGAGGCCCGCCGCCTGCTCCCGGCTGCGCTCGCGCCGCGCCCGTTCCTCCGGTGAGAGGTCTTCGGGGTCGGTGAGCAGGGCGTTCGGGTCCACCAGCAGCGTTTCCGCGCGGGTGGCGGTGTCGAACGCCCACAGCCCGTTCGCCCGGCTCGTGGCCGACGCGGTGCGCAGGAAGTAGACGTGGCCGCCGTCGGGTGTGACGGTGAAGTTGCGCGGAGCCCCAAGGGTGAACCGCTGCGTGCGCGCTTGCTGGCGCGGGAAGGAGGTCTCGTTGCCCACCCCGACACCCTAGGGCCTCACCCGGCCGTCATCGGGGCACCACGGCGTGTCACCTCGGCGGCAGCGGGAAGAACCCGCTGGTGCGGGCCACGTACTCCCGGTAGCCCGGACGCCGTTCGGCGATGTCCTTCTCCAGCACCGGTTTCCCGCTCCCCTTCGCCAGCAGCAGGGTCATCACCACCGGACCGACCACCAGCGCCAGACCCCACGGCGAGACGCACGCGAACAGGAACAGCCCCCACCACAGGCACGCGTCGCCGAAGTAGTTGGGGTGCCTGGTGTAGCGCCACAGCCCCCGGTCCATGACCTTGCCCTTGTTCGAGGGATCGGCCCGGAAACGTTCGAGCTGCCGGTCCCCCACCGCCTCGAACGTGAACCCGACGGCCCACACCACGACACCCAGGACGTCGAGCACTCCGAACGCCGCCGTCGTGTAGGCGGCGAACTGGACCGGCAGCGAGACCACCAGCATGATCGCCGCCTGCAACAGGTACACCCGGTACATCTTGGCCGGCGGATTGCCTTTGGCCCGCGCGTACATGTCGACGTACCGCTGGTCCTCCGCCTTCCGCCGGTTCCGCGCGTGGATGTGCCACCCCAGCCGCACACCCCACACCACCGTCAGCACGGTGACGACCAGACCCCGCGCCGAGTACCCGGCCAAGACGAAGGTCAGCACCGCGATCACCGCGAAACCCGGACCCCAGAACGAGTCGATCAGGTCGAACCGCTTCCGCCGCGCCGCGTACCCGAACAGCGCGGTCACCAGCACGACGACGGCGACCGCCGACCACACCACGTTCCAGCCGAAGTTCACGCCCACTCCCGAGTCCACGGCATCCCGCTGTCCCCGCCCGCGCCCGAACGCACCGCCAGGATCTGGTCGACGCCCATCCGGCCCTCCTCGAAGGTCAGCGCGCCGCCCGCCAGGTACAGCCGCCACACCCTGGCCTGGCCTTCGCCGACCAGCGCGACGGCCTGATCCCACCGCCGTTCCAACGTCTCGGCCCACGCGCGGACGGTCAGAACATAGTGCTCGCGCAGCGCGTGCACATCCCGGATCTCGAACCCCGCGCCCTCCAGGTGCGCCAACGTCCGGCTCACCGGCCGCATGTGCATGTCCGGTGCCACATAGGATTCGATGAACGCCCCGCCGCCGGGCGCGTTGGCTCCACGGGACATCTGCTGGAGCAGCAACCGCCCCTGCGGCTTGAGCATCCGGTGCAGCACCTCGGCGTACCGGGGGTAGTTCTCCTCGCCGACGTGCTCGCCCATCTCGATCGACGACACCGCGTCGAACGGCTCGTCGGAGATCTCCCGGTAGTCCTGCAACCGCACGGTGACCAGGTCCGCCAGGCCCTCGTCGGCGATCCGGGACTCGATGTGCGCCTTCTGCTGCGCGGAGATCGTCACGCCGACGGCCCGCGCGCCGAAGTGCTTTCCAGCGTGGACGATCATCGAACCCCAGCCGCAGCCCACGTCCAGCAGCCGCGCCCCGGGCCGCAGGTCGAGCTTGCGGCACACCAGGTCCAGCTTGGCGTGCTGCGCCTGCGCCACCGTGAGGTCGGCCGACGTGAAGTAGCCGCTGGAGTACGCCATGCTCGGGTCCAGCACGAGCCGGTAGAACGCGTTGCTCAGGTCGTAGTGGTGCGCGATGGCGTCCCGGTCACGCCCCCTGGTGTGCCGCCGCCCGGACAGCCGGGCCTCCTCGCCGGGCGGCGCGGGCCGTCGTCCGATCGCGCCCACCTCGAACGCCGTGCGCAGCGCGCCCAGCACGTGGAGCGGCTTCGGCTTGGCCAACCCGCCGGCGCGGGCCAGTTCCCAGAACCGCTTCAGCGCCTCGGTCAGGTCACCGTCCACATCCAACTCGCCCGCCACGTACGCACGGGCCAGACCCAGCTCGTCGGGGTTCCACAGCAGCCGGCGCAGGGCGCGGTCCGACCTGATCACGGCCACCGGCCCGTCCTGGGGACCGGCGGTGCTGCCGTCCCACACACGCAGGCCGATGGGCAGGCGGGCACCCAGCAGGCGCTCCACGACGGTGGCGAGCCGGCCGGCCACGCCGGTGGTTGCGACGACCACGAACTCCTCCTCAAGACCACGGGTATCCGACGTTCGCGCGCCACCCCTGTCTTGGTTCGCGGCTGAACCGGCGTTCCCGGGTGGCCGTAGTCGTCGGTGGAGCGATCGACGGACCGAGGAGGAGTTGAGTGTGATCCGACGAAACCGCGTCGCCATCGCCGTCGCCGGTGGTATGGCGGCCGTGCTCGCGCTGGTCGTGTGGAGTTCGAACGCCGTGGGCCTACAGGGCACGAACGTGGCGCAGACCGGGCAGGTCGGCGCGCCCGCGCAGGCCGACTACAACGAGGTGCCCCTGGCACCGCCCGCGACCCAGACCCCCACTTCGTCCGAGACACCGGCCGCGGAACCGCCCGCACCGGAGACCGAGGTGCCCGCCGGACAGGCCGCGCCCGCGCCGACCGGCTCGTCGGTCACGCTGGTCGCGAAGAGCGTGCCGAAGATGGGCGACGTGGTGCAGGACGGTGACGGGCGGACGCTGTACCGGTTCGACAAGGACACGCCGAAGCCGCCGAAGTCCAACTGCGAGGGCAAGTGCGCGGAAACCTGGCCGCCGCTGCTGGCCAACGGCACGCCGAAGCTGGAGGGCGTCGACCCGGCGCTGGTCGGCACGGTGAAGCGGGCGGACGGCACCGAGCAGGTCACGCTGGCGGGCTGGGCGCTGTACACGTACTCGAAGGACGAGGCCCCGGGCCAGTGGAAGGGACAGGGTGTCGGCGGCACCTGGTTCGTGATCCAGCCCAACGGCAAACGCAACGTCGAATGCCTGCCACCCGGAGTTCAAGCCCCCGCAGCCTGACCGAACACCCCCTGGAAAACGTGATCCCCCCGGCCTGGGGTTGGGCCGGGGGGATCACGTCGGGTCGGAAACCCTTACAGCGTCGGGTAAAGCGGGTGCTTCGCGGCCAGCACCTCAACGCGGGCCCGCAGGTCCGCCAAGTCCGGATCGGCACCCAGCGCAACAGCGATGATGTCCGACACCTCGGCGAAGTCCGCCGCGCCGAACCCGCGCGTGGCCAACGCCGGCGTGCCGATCCGCAGACCGGAGGTCACCATCGGCGGGCGCGGGTCGTTCGGGACCGCGTTGCGGTTGACCGTGATGCCCACCTCGTGCAGCCGGTCCTCGGCCTGCTTGCCGTCCAGTTCGGACCCCACCAGGTCGACCAGCACCAGGTGCACGTCCGTGCCGCCGGTCAGCACCTTCACGCCGGCCGCCGCCGCGTCGGGCTGGGACAGCCGGTCGGCGAGGATCTTCGCGCCCTCCACCGTCCGCCGCTGCCGGTCGGCGAACTCGGGCGACGCGGCGTGCTTGAACGCCACCGCCTTGCCCGCGATCACGTGCTCCAGCGGACCGCCCTGCTGGCCGGGGAACACCGCCGAGTTGATCTTCTTCGCCAGGTCGGCCTCGTTGGTCAGGATCACGCCGCCGCGCGGCCCGCCGAGCGTCTTGTGCGTGGTCGTGGTGACGACGTGCGCGTGCGGCACCGGGCTCGGGTGCAGCCCGGTCGCGACCAGGCCCGCGAAGTGCGCCATGTCCACCATCAGGTAAGCGCCCACCGAGTCGGCGATCCGCCGGAACTCGGCGAAGTCCAGCTGACGCGGGTACGCCGACCAGCCCGCCACGATCAGCTTCGGCTGGTGCTCAAGGGTCAGCCGCTCCACCTCGGCCATGTCCACCCGACCGTCCACATCGGACACGTGGTAGGGCACGACGTTGTACAGCTTGCCCGAGAAGTTGATCCGCATCCCGTGCGTGAGGTGCCCGCCGTGCGCCAGGTCCAGGCCCAGGATGGTGTCGCCGGGCTGGAGCAGCGCGACCATGGCGCACGCGTTGGCCTGCGCGCCCGAGTGCGGCTGCACGTTGGCGAAGCCCGCGCCGAACAGCTCCTTGACCCGTGCGATCGCCAGCCGCTCGATCACGTCGACGTGCTCGCACCCGCCGTAGTAGCGCCGGCCCGGGTAGCCCTCGGCGTACTTGTTGGTGAGCACGGAGCCCTGCGCCTGGAGCACCGACACCGGGGTGAAGTTCTCCGAGGCGATCATCTCCAGCGTGCCCTGCTGCCGGCCGAGCTCGGCGGCGACGGCCTCGGCGACCTCCGGGTCGAACTCCGCGAGGGAGGTGTTGAAGTGCTCGGACATGTGGTCTCCCTACGAGTTTCGCTTGTAGAACGGCAGCGCGACGACTTCCACGGGCTCCTGCTTGCCCCGGATGTCGACGGCCAGCTTGGTGCCGGGCTCGGCGTCGGCGGGCGGCACGTAGGCCATCGCCACCGAGTAGCCCAGCGTCGGGGACAGCGCGCCGCTGGTGACCTCGCCGACCACCGCGCCGGACGCGTCCAGCACCGGGTAGCCGTGCCGGGGCGCGCGCCGGGATTCGGTCTTCAGGCCGACCAGCTTGAGCTCCACGCCCTGCGCGGCGACGGCGGCCAGCGCGTCCCGGCCGACGAAGTCCTCGGGCTTGTCCAGCTTCACCACGCGGCCCAGGTTGGCGTGGTACGGGGTGCGGGCGGTGCTCAGCTCGTTGCCGTAGAGCGGCATCCCGGCCTCCAGCCGCAGCGTGTCGCGGCAGCCCAGGCCGGCCGGCCTGAGGTCGTGCGGCGCACCGGCCGCCAGCAGCGCCTGCCACACGTGCGGGGCGTCCTCGGGGGTCAGGAACAGCTCGAAGCCGTCCTCCCCGGTGTAGCCGGTGCGGGCCAACAGCGCGGGCTTGCCGGCGACCGTCGTCGGGTACGAGGCGTAGTACTTCACGGTCGCCAGGTCGGTCTCCGTCAGGCCCGCCACGATCGCCGTGGACGCCGGTCCCTGCACGGCCAGCAGGGCGTAGTCGACCGACTTGTCCTCGACCGTCGTGTCGTAGCCCTTGGCCCGCTCCACCAGCGCGTCGAACACCACGGCGGCGTTGGACGCGTTCGCCACGACCAGGTATTCCTGCTCGCCGAGCCGGTAGACGATCAGGTCGTCCAGTACGCCACCGTCGGCCTGGGTGATCATGGTGTAGCGGGCGCGGCCGACGCCGATCGCGGACGCGTGGCCGACCAGAGCGTGGTCCAGCGCCCGGCCCGCCTCGGGACCGGCCAGCACGATCTCGCCCATGTGGGTCAGGTCGAACAGGCCCGCCGAAGTGCGGACGGCGTGGTGCTCGGCCAGCTCGCTGTCGTAGCGCAGCGGCATCCGCCAGCCCGCGAAGTCGGTGAACTGGGCTCCCAGCGCCTCGTGTTCGGCGTGCAGCGGCGTCCGGCGGGTTTCCACCACGGGGTCGTCCTCCCATATCGCGGGCACGGCGGTAGCGCCGGTCGGGTCGACCGGGTTGCCGTTCTGAAGGATGACACGGTCCATCGGAGACTCCTCGTCTGAGTGAGCCTCCCCCTCTGTCATGAGCCTGAGAGCTTCGCCGCGAGCGGTTCGCGGCTTGCACCGTGGGCGAGGCGCGCCAAGACGCCTGCTTTCCAGAGTTGCCTTCGTCGGGCGGTAGCTGTGCCTGAGAGATTCCGGGGAGGAGTTGCTCCTTCGGCGCCCCTTCCGGGGACTCTCCCGCGCGACATCGACGGCCGTGTTCAGTTGGTACCGCCAGACGCTAGTTGTCGCAGCTCTGCCCGGTCAACACGGGCGCGGACCCGGTCACAGCGCGCGCTCCGCCTTGACGCTCTCGACCACCCGGCGCTCGGCGTAGAACGACACGAACGGGATGGTGCCCGCCAGCAGCACCAGCGCGGTGCCCTTGAGCGACCAGCGCGACTTGAGCGCCAGGTCGACCGTGAAGACCAGGTAGACGGCGTAGAGGAAGCCGTGGACGGGACCGACGACGGCCATCATCTGCGGCTGGTCGCCGAAGTACTTCATCACCATCGCGAACACGAGCCCGAGCAGGCCGACACCGACCACGTAGGCCATGAACCGGAACCGGTTCAACGCACCGCTCATCGACTACCGACCGCCTTCGCTCACCGCTGGTCCCGCGCGTTGAGCTCCCGGAGGTAGCGGTTGTACGCCGCCAGCTCGTCGTCCTCGTCGTCGTGCGCGGGTGTCCTGACGGGTTCCAAGGTAACCACCGGCCGCGGCGGCTCGGCGACCGGCTCCCGAGTGTCCTGGGTGCGGCGCTGCGCGGCGAGCCGGCGCATCCGCCACACCATGAACAAGGGGAACAGCCCGAACAGCGGCCACTGGAAGACGTACCCGAGGTTCTGGACCGTGCCGCCCGCCTCGGAGAACCGCTCCCA
>CBHFOL010000011.1:0-55347 GCA_965995405.1 uncultured Saccharothrix sp. | reverse complement strand
GTCGTGACGGCGTCGGCGGTCAGCGCATCGGGCGCCACCGCCCACGTCGCGGCGGGCGTGTTGCGGAACGGCTGGGAGAAGTCGACCTGGAACGTCTCCTCGCCGGGCGAGTTCAGCGCCTCCTCGATGCCGGCGAACCTGCCCTCCCGGTACAGCGCGAACAGCAGCGCGGCGATCGCCACCAGCGCGACGGCCGTGATCACCTTGCCGCCGTGCGCCCGGGCGCGTGCCGCCTGCCGTTGTCCGCGGATGTCCCGCTGCGCCCGCCGGTTGGCCTCCGCGATCCACTTCTGGTCGCGCAGGTCCGGATGGTCGTCGAGGTCGTCCATGTCCTGCTGCCCCCAGATTCCCGATTCGCCACTCACTCGATCGGGGGAGGGTCATCGGACGTTAGCAGGTGTGCCGGAGGCGACCCGGTCGCAGCGCTAGCAGGTATCTGGTTCGAAGTCGATACCCGCACCTCCGTAGACTTCCCGCGTGACTGAAACGCCCACCGCACCCCAGCGCTCCGAACTCCCGCCGGCCTGGAACCCGGCCGAGGTAGAAGCCGGGCTGTACCAGCGGTGGGTCGAGCGCGGCTACTTCACGGCCGACGCGAACAGCGACAAGCCGCCGTTCACCATCGTGCTGCCCCCGCCGAACGTCAACGGCAGCCTGCACATGGGCCACGCCCTCAACCACAGCGTCATGGACGCCCTCACCCGCCGCCGGCGGATGCAGGGCTTCGAGGTGCTGTGGCTGCCCGGCACGGACCACGCGGGCATCGCCACCCAGACCGCCGTGGAGCGGGCGTTGGCGAGCGAAGGGCTGTCCCGGCACGACCTGGGCCGCGACAAGTTCGTGGAACGCGTCTGGGAGTGGCGCGAGGAGGTCGGCGGGAAGATCCTCGGCCAGATGCGCCGCCTCGGCGACGGCGTGGACTGGGACCGGGTCCGGTTCACCATGGACGAGGGGCTGTCCCGCGCCGTCCAGACGATCTTCAAGAAGCTCTTCGACGACGGCCTGATCTACCGCGCCGAGCGCATCATCAACTGGTGCCCGCGCTGCCAGACGGCGCTGTCCGACATCGAGGTCGACCACTCCGACGACGACGGCGAGCTGGTCTCCATCCGCTACGGCGCGGGGGAGAACTCGATCGTCGTGGCGACCACCCGCGCGGAGACCATGCTGGGCGACACGGCGGTGGCCGTGCACCCGGAGGACGAGCGGTACCGGCACCTGATCGGCACCGAGGTCGAGGTCCCGCTGACCGGCCGGTTCGTGCCGGTCGTGGCCGACGAGCACGTGGACCCGAAGTTCGGCACCGGCGCGGTGAAGGTGACCCCGGCGCACGACCCGAACGACTTCGAGATCGGCCGGCGGCACCAGTTGCCCGCGCTGACCGTGATGGACGGCCGGGGCGTGATCACCGTGCACGGCCCGTTCGAGGGTCTGGACCGGTTCGAGGCGCGGCCCGCCGTGGTCGCCGCGCTGCGCGAGCAGGGCCGGATCGTCGCCGAGAAGCGGCCGTACACGCACTCCGTGGGCCACTGCTCGCGCTGCGACACGGTCATCGAGCCGCGCCTGTCGTTGCAGTGGTGGGTGAAGGTCGAGCCGCTGGCCCGTGAGGCGGCGGCGGCGGTCCGTGACGGGCGCACCAGGATCCACCCGCCGGAGCTGGCGAAGCGCTACTTCGACTGGGTCGACAACCTCAACGACTGGTGCATCTCGCGTCAGCTGTGGTGGGGCCACCGCATCCCGGTCTGGTACGGCCCGAACGACAAGGTGATGTGCGTCGGCCCGGACGACGAGCCGCCGGGCGAGGGCTGGACGCAGGACGAGGACGTGCTGGACACGTGGTTCTCCTCGGGCCTGTGGCCGTTCTCCACGCTGGGCTGGCCGACGCCGACCAGCGATCTGGCGAAGTTCTACCCGACCAGCGTGCTGTCCACCGGCTACGACATCCTGTTCTTCTGGGTCGTCCGGATGATGATGTTCGGCCTGTACGCGATGGACGGCAAGCAGCCGTTCGACCACGTGTACCTGCACGGCCTGATCCGTGACCAGTACGGCAAGAAGATGTCGAAGTCGCGCGGCAACGGCATCGACCCGCTGGACTGGATGGACGCCTACGGTGCCGACGCCACCCGGTTCACGCTGCTGCGCGGCGCGAACCCCGGCTCGGACATGGCGATCGCCGAGGAGTGGGCGGCCGGTTCCCGCAACTTCACCACGAAGCTGTGGAACGCGACCAGGTTCGCGCTGGGCAACGGCGCGACGGTGGCCCGTCCGGTGCCGCCGCGCGACGAGCTGACCGACGCCGACCGGTGGATCCTGGACCTGCTGGACAAGCTGGTCGCGGACGTGGACGGGCAGTTCGAGACGTTCCAGTTCGCCAAGCTGTCGGAGGGGCTCTACCACTTCACGTGGGACGAGTTCTGCGACTGGTACCTGGAGCTGGCGAAGGTCCAGTTGGCCGAGGGCGGTGCGCGCGCCGAGGCGACGCAGGCCGTGCTCGGGCACGTGCTGGACGTCGTGCTGCGGCTGCTGCACCCGTTGACGCCGTTCGTCACCGAGGCGTTGTGGACCACGTTGACCGGCGGCGAGTCGCTGGTGGTCGCGGAGTGGCCGCAGGCGCACGGCGGTGAGCGGGACGAGGTCGCCGCGACCCGGATCGAGGGGCTGAAGAAGCTGGTCACCGAGATCCGCCGGTTCCGCTCCGACCAGGGCCTCAAGCCGGCGCAGAAGGTGGCGGGCAAGGTGCGCGGCGCGTGCTGCGTCGACCTGCTGGACCAGGTGCCCGCCGTGCGGTCGCTGACCCGGATGACCGAGCCCGGTGACGGCTACACGGTGTCCGCGTCGCTGGAGGTCGGTCTGCCCAAGGGCGCGGTGAAGGTCGAGCTGGACCTGTCCGGCGCGATCGACGTGGCGGCCGAGCGCAAGCGGCTGGCGAAGGACTTGGCGGTGGCGGAGAAGGAGCGGGCCCAGTGCGAGGGCAAGCTCAACAACCCCGCGTTCACGGACAAGGCCCCGGCCGAGGTCGTGGCGAAGATCCAGGCGCGGCTGGCGGCGGCGAACGCCGACATCGAACGCGTCCAGGCCCGCCTGGAAAGCCTGCCGCAGTCGTGAGCGCCCCCGATTCGTTCGAGGAGCTGCGCCAGGTCGAGGCGGAGCTGAACCAGCGCTGGCCGGAGACCAAGCTCGAACCGAGCCTGGACCGGATCCGGATGCTGGCGGAGTTCCTGGGCGACCCGCAGACGTCGTACCCGGTGCTGCACGTGACCGGCACGAACGGCAAGACGTCCACGTCCCGGATGATCGACGCGCTGCTCACCAGGGTGGGCCTGCGCACCGGCCGGTACACCAGCCCGCACCTCCAGCTGGTGACCGAGCGGATCAACGTGGACAACGCGCCGATCAGCCCGGCCCGGTACGTCGAGGTGTACCGGGACGTCGAGCCGTACGTGTCCATTGTGGACAGTCGGAACGAGGTGCCGCTGAGCAAGTTCGAGGTGCTCACCGGGATGGCGTTCGCGGCGTTCGCGGACGCCCCGGTGGACGCCGCCGTGATCGAGGTCGGCCTGGGCGGGCGGTGGGACGCGACCAACGTCGCCGACGGCAAGGTCGCGGTGATCACGCCGATCGGCGTCGACCACGTCGAGTACCTGGGTGCCGCGCTGGAGGGCATCGCGGAGGAGAAGGCCGGGATCATCAAGCCCGGCGCGGTGGCGCTGCTCGCCGAGCAGGACCCGGCGGTGGAGCGGGTGCTGCTGCGGCACATCGCCGAGGTGGACGCCACGGTCGCCCGGCAGGGCTCGGAATTCGGTGTGCTGCAACGGGATGTCGCGATCGGTGGCCAGCTGCTGCGGTTGCAGGGCCTGGGCGGCGAGTACGGCGAGGTGTTCCTGCCGTTGCACGGTGCGCACCAGGCGGCGAACGCGGCGCTGGCGTTGGCTTCGGTGGAGGCGTTCTTCGGGGCGGGCGCGGGCCGGCAGCTGGACGTGGACGCGGTGCGTGAGGCTTTCGCCACGGTCGCGTCGCCGGGCCGGCTGGAGCGGGTGCGTTCCGCGCCGACCGTGCTGGTGGACGCCGCGCACAACCCGCACGGCGCCAAGGCTTTGGCGAAGGCGCTGGACGAGGAGTTCGGGTTCCGGAAGCTGGTCGCGGTGGTCGGCGTGATGGACGACAAGGACGCCGCCGGGATCCTCAGCGAGCTGGAGCCGGTGGTGAACGAGATCGTGCTCACCGCGAACTCGTCGCCGCGTGCGATGGACCCGGATGTGCTGGCGGGCGTGGCGATTCCGATCTTCGGCGAGGACCGGATGGTCGTGCAGCCGCACCTGGTGGACGCGCTGGAGGAAGCCGTGCGGCTGGCCGAGGAGGACGACGACGGCGGTGTGGTGTCCGGCGGCGGCGTGGTCGTGACCGGCTCGGTGGTGACGGCGGGCGAGGCCCGTGCCCTGTTCGGCAAGGAGCCCTCGTGACGGTGCCCGCTCCGAAGAAGGACCCGATGAAGTCGTTCCGGGGCATCATGGCCGGGACGCTGATCCTGGAGGCGATCGTCGTCGCCCTGGCGCTGCCGGTGGTGGCGAAGCTCGGCGGCGGTGTCGGTACCGGGACGGGGTAGCTGTTGGTGGCGCTGATCGGGACGTGTGCGCTGTTGAAGCGGCCGTGGATCGTGTGGGTGATCGGCGTGCTGCACGTGGTGATGATCGCGTCGTGGGGGCTGCTGACGGCGTTGGGCGCGATCGGCGTGCTGTTCAGCCTGGTGTGGGTCTACCTGCTGTGGCTGCGCCGTGACGTGGCCAAGCGGATGGCCGAGGGCCGACTGCCCAGCCAGCAGGTCTAGTTCACGTTCGGTCTACGGCCTCGATGGCCAGGTGCCACGGGTAGTCGGCCATGACTCGGCTTCCGTGTCGTGGTGGGTGCGGCCGGAAGCCTTGCTCTCCGAACAGCACCTGCACGCCGGAGTCGCGCAACGTGTCGATGCTGCGGTGGAGGACGGCGTTGGCGGCGAGTGCGGTGTTCACGAACGGCAGGACCGCGATGGGGATGCCGAGGCCGGTGAGTTCGGCGAGCTGGGTCAGGACGTAGGTGTCGGCGATGCCCGCTGCCCATTTGTTGATGGTGTTGTAGGTGGCGGGGGCGACGATGACCGCGTCGGCTTTGGGCAGCGCGGGTTGGCCTTGGCGCTGGTAGCCGGTGCGGACGGGGTGGCCGGTGAGGTGTTCGAGTTTGTCGAGGTCCAGGAAGTGCTCGGCGGCGGCCGGGGTGGCTACGCAGTGGACCGACCAGCCGTTGTCCTGGGCCAGGTTGATGGCGACTTCGATGTGGTCGGCTGGGCCGGCACCGCAGATCATGAGGTAGAGGACTCGTTCGGTCATGCGGGGACTCCGGCTCGTTGGGCCATCTGGCGGACCTGGCGGGCGGGTTCGCCTGTTGTGGTCGACAGCAGGGTGCGCAGCATGCTGTGGGCTACCGGGCGGCAGCGGACTTCTTGTGGGGCAACGCGTTCGGCTTGGGCGAGGGTGCGGGTTGCCTCGGTGTACTTGCCGCAGTGGGTGTTGGCCTGGGTCAGGTCGAGCAGGTAGTTGGCGCGGCGTTCCGGCGGTAGGGCGTTGAGGGCACCGGGCGGGATGGTGGCCGCGAAGCGGAGGGCCTGCTCGGCTTCGTAGAGACGGACCAGGGCGGAGACGCGGTGGATGGCCACGTTCGTGCGGCCGAAGTGGGTGTGGTGGGTGTTGTAGTGGGGTTCCATGCGTTCGGCGGCCTGAGCGGCTTCCTGGTGCATGGACTGCGCCAGCGGGGCGTCTTCCTTCTCGGACGCGGAGATCGCGGCGGCGAGGTAGAGCATCCCGTAGAGGGAGAGCAGGGTTTCGGGGTTGGCCGGGACCTCGGAGCGCATCCGGTCGGTCATGCCCAGGAGGGCGGCGATCGCTTCGGTGCGTTGGCGGGCGGCGGTCATGGCTCGGGCGACGCTGCGGGTTGCTCGGGCCTCTGACCAGGTGTCGTCCACGGCCAGAGCGGTGTGCATGGCCCGGTCCGCCGCGAGCCAGGCCAGGTCGTTGCAGTCGAACTTGAGCAGCATCGACGAGGCGAGGCGGTACGAGGTCACGAGGACGCGATGGGCGTCCACCTGGTCTGGCGGCAGAGCGGTAAGGGCTGCTGACTGCGCGGCTTCCAGCAGCTTCGGGAGGTGCTGGGCGATCGTCGTGAAGTGGGACGAAGTCCAGGCGTGGTCGAGGTACTCGGCTTGGCCTGCGAGTTGGGCGACGGCGGGCGGCTCGTCGGTGGAGGCCGTCAAGCCCGGGTAGTGGCCCAGTGCGGAGCGGATGGCAGTGACCTCGGCGGCGTCGACGCAGTCGGCGGCTCGCGTTGCGGCTCGTGCGTCGGTGAGTGCCTTCGGATCGACGGAGAGGGCTTCGGCGACGAGTTCGATCACGGGGATGCGGGCCAGGTCTCGTTCGCCGGTTTCGATCTTGTCCAGCCAGGAGGTCGAGCGGCCGATCATGTCGGCGAACTGTTTGCGGCCCAGGTTGCGGCGTAGGCGCCAGTAGCGGACGCGTTTGCCGATCCGGTCGGGGGTGTCCTGCATGGGGCTCCCTTCCGCTGTTCGGGCTTGAGCGCGCACGGCAAGGGTAGCTCGCGGACGGTCACACATTTTGTACAACTCGTCACGCTCGGTCGTCCCTACGTTGGCCAGTGCGATTCGACTTCGAGTGGCGTCTAGCAGAAGGGTGTTGCCGTGCCGGTCAATGCGCAGGATGTCGGGCAGTCCGAGGAATGCTGGGCATTCCGAGGATGCCGCTGGCCTACTTCCTGGTGCGGCCACCGGTTCCGGCGGTCATGGCACGGGACGAGTTGCGCGTCCTCCCCGAGGGGACGACGTTGCCGCTGCCGCCCACGGCCATCGGGCAGGCGTCGGCGTTCTGGCTCGTCTCGCCTGCCGAGGCCGGCAAGGTCCTGCTGCTCGGCGACGAGTTCGCCGACCTGGTGAGCGGCCTCGGGCAGGACATCGCATGAACGGCGTGGTCGAAGCCGGGCAAGGGACGGACGAGGAGTTCGCCGGGTTCGTCGTGGGGTTGGCGCAGGATGTCGCGCCACGGCTGTTCGCGATCGTCGAGGAGTACGGCGAACGTGAGGATGCCGAGGTCGCGGCTTACGGCTTGGCGTTCGCTGACCACGCCGACGTCAACTCCGTCGAAGGAGACTTCCGGCTGCGCTCGCAGAGTCGGAAAGCGCGTTGGCGGTCTACGGCAACAGCTCCGGCACCGGGCACGTGCGTCGGCTGCACCTGGTGTGGCTGGACGGAACGAAGTCGGTGACCCCGCCATTCGCGGTGCCGGACGTGGGACGCCAAGCTACCGCATCGGCCTGAACTGCGGTGTGCAGAGGCACCCTCCTCGGTGCCTCTGCACACTGTGTGCCGGGCTTCTCAGCTTCGCCGCGCGTTCCTGTCGGTACCCCGTGGGACAATGGAACCGGGGGCCGGAGGCCAACGCCTGCCGCTCCGGAGAGCCGCTCACCAACCTCGGCCGGAAGCACGTCTGCCTCCCATCGGGTGAGCTCCGATCGGGTGTGGTGGTTGCCCGTCGACCACCGAAAACGTGCAGTTCACCCCGGGTTCGGATTTGGCGGCTACAAACCGGCCATGACCGAAGGTGTGGTGAACCGGCGGACGCTCCTGCGCGCCGGAGCGATCGGCACGGCAGCGGCGTTCGTGCCCGGTATTGCGTTGGCGGCGTCCGGACGTCCGACGCTCACGCACGGCGTGCAGTCCGGCGACGTGACCTGCGACGGCGGCCTGGTGTGGACGCGGTCCGACCGGCCGTCGCGGATGCTGGTGGAGGTGTCGTCGGACCCGTCGTTCCGGCACGCCCGCCGGCTGCGCGGCCCGCTGCTCACGCCCGAGTCCGGCGGCACGGGCCGGCTGCGGGTGCGGGGCCTGCCGCCCGGCCGCCGCGTGCACTACCGCGTGGTCGCCGAAGACCTGGACGGCCGCACCCGCAGCGAGCCGGTGACCGGCACCTTCCGCACCGCGCCGCTGGGCCGCGAGGACGTGCGCTTCGTGTGGTCCGGCGACGTCGCCGGCCAGGGCTGGGGCAGCAACCCCGACCTCGGCGGTATGCCGATCTTCGCCGCGATGGCCGCGCGCCGGCCCGACTTCTTCGTGCACAGCGGCGACACGGTCTACTCGGACGGCCCGCTGAAGGAGTCCGTGACCCTGGCCGACGGCCGGATCTGGCGCAACGTCGTCACGCCGGAGAAGCTCAAGGTCGCCGAAACCCTGGACGAGTACCGGGGCCAGTTCGCCTACAACCTACTGGACCCGAAGTTCCGCTCGTTCGCCGCCGACGTGCCCGCCTTCGTGCAGTGGGACGACCACGAGGTGGTCAACAACTGGTACCCCGGCGAGATCCTCGACCTCCCGCAGTACACCGAGAAGCGGGTGGACGTCCTGGCGGCACGGGCGTTCCAGGCGTTCCACGAGTGGCAGCCGATCGACCCGCGCCAGGCCGTGGACGGCCGCGTCTACCGGAAGTTCGCCTACGGACGGCACGTCGAGGTGTTCATCCTCGACATGCGCACCTACAAGGACGCCAACACCTCGCCGCGCGACGCCGCCGGCCACATCCTGGGCGACCGGCAGGCCCGGTGGCTGGTCGAGTCGCTGGACCGGTCACGGGCCACCTGGAAGATCATCGCCGCCGACCTGCCGGTCGGTTTGACCGTGCCGGACGGCACGGACATCGAAGGCGTGGCGAACGGCCTGCCGGGCAAGCCGGGCGGTCGGGAGACCGAGCTGGCGTGGGTGCTGCGCGAGCTGAAGAAGCGGCGGGTGCGGAACACCGTCTGGCTGACGGCGGACGTGCACTACACGGCGGCCCACCACTACTCGCCGGAACGGGCGGCCGTGGCGGACTTCGACCCGTTCTGGGAGTTCGTGTCCGGGCCGCTGCACGCGGGCGCGTTCGGGCCGAACAAGCTGGACCCGACGTTCGGGCCGGAGGCGGTCTTCGTCAACGCGCCGCCCGCCGCGAACACCACGCCGCTGGACGGGTTCCAGCACTTCGGCGAGGTGGAGGTGTCCCGGGACGGCGAGCTGACGGTGTGGCTGCGCGACATCAAGGGCACGTCGCTGTGGTCGAAGACGTTGCAGCCCGAGCGTCGGTAAGCACCTGCAAGTCTTTGCGGCCTGCGGAGTATTGATAGCCCGACCCAGTCGTGGTTCTGTGAGCCCTCGTCCGGTTTCCGTGCCGGGCGAGGGCTTGCAAGTTCTTGCGACAAGGAGGTCGCCGTGCGCCGCCTGGGTCTGGTCGCTCTGCTGCTCGGCGGGTTGTTGACGCCCGTCGCGTCCGCTTCCGCCACGCAACGTCTGGCGGTCGGCCCAGTGGTCGACATCGCGCCGGGGGTGCACGCGGGCGACCGTTCGCTGGCCAAGGACGCGCTGCGCGACGACCTCGCGGGCGAGCGGTTCTACTTCGTCATGCCCGACCGGTTCGCGAACGGCGACACCGGCAACGACCGGGGCGGCTCCGCCGATCCGGACCGGCTGACGACCGGTTTCGACCCGGCTGACCAGGGCTTCTACCACGGCGGCGACCTGAAAGGCCTGCGGGACAAGCTCGACTACCTGGACGGCATGGGCGTCACCGCGATCTGGATGACGCCGATGTTCCGCAACCGCTGGGTGCAGGGTTCGGGCGCGGACGTGTCGGCCGGCTACCACGGCTACTGGACCACCGACTACACCGAGCTGGACCCGCATTTCGGTACCACCAACGACATGCGCCGGCTGATCCGGGACGCGCACCGACGTGGCATCAAGGTGTTCTTCGACATCGTCGCCAACCACACCGCCGACCTGATCTCCTACGCCGAAGGCCGCCAGGACTACGTGTCGACGGGCGCGGTGCCGTACCTGGACCCGTCCGGGAAGCCCGTCGACATCGCGGAAATCGCCGGGCAGCAGGACTTCCCGCAGCTCACCGCGCCGTACACGCCCGTCGTGCGCGGGCAGAAGAAACCCGCGTGGCTCAACGACCCCGCGCTCTACCACAACCGGGGCGATTCGACGTTCAGCGGCGAATCCACCGAATACGGCGATTTCTTCGGCCTGGACGACCTGATGACCGAGCACCCGGCGGTCGTCGCGGGCATGAAACGCATCTTCACCAGCTGGATCGACACGCTCGGCATCGACGGCTACCGGGTGGACACCGTCAAGCACGTGAACACCGAGTTCTGGCAAGCGCTTGCGCCACACGTGAAGCGGTACGCGGAACAGCGCGGCAAGAAGGACTTCTTCGTGTTCGGCGAGGTGTTCGACGCGGATCCGGCCGTCACGTCCCGCTACACCACCACCGGTCGGATGCAGGCGGCGCTGGACTTCCCGTTCCAGAGCGGCGCGGCGGCGTTCCTGTCCGGCCGGGGTTCGGCGCGGCTGGGCGAGGTGCTGGTGGACGACGACCGGTACACCGACGCCGACTCCAACGCCTCGTCGCTGCCGACGTTCCTGGGCAACCACGACCTGGGCCGTATCGCCTGGCAGGTGCGACGGGACCGGCCGGGGATCTCCGAGGCCGAGCTGTTGCGGCGGCTGGAACTCGGCAACGCCCTGATGCACCTGTGGCGCGGCAATCCCGTGGTGTACTACGGCGACGAGCAGGGTTTCGCCGGTTCCGGCGGCGACAAGGCGGCCCGGCAGGACATGTTCGCGTCCCGCACGCCCGAGTACGCGGCCGAGGACCTGGTCGGCAGCGACCGGACGGGCGCGGTGGACAACTTCGCCACCGACCACCCGCTGTACCGGCAGTTGCGCGATCTGGCGGCGTTCGTCGACTCGGATCCGGTGTGGCGCAAGGGGAACCAGACCCTCCGGTACGCCTCGGGTGACGTGATCGCGTTCAGCCGGGTGGGTTCGGCCGAGCAGACCGAGCATCTGGTGGTGGTGAACGGCGGCACGTCCGCCGCCTCGGTCGACGTGCCGGTGGGAAGCGCTGCGCTACGCCAGATCCGTCCTGCTGGGTCGGTGCTGACAGCGGTGGACGGCAAGGTGCGGGTGACCGTTCCGCCGCTTTCGGCGTTGGTGCTCAAGGGAACGGGCCGGTTGCCGGCGGTCGCGCCGACGCCTTCACTGGTCGTGCCGCCGACCGGGACGGTGCTGGACGACCGGGTGGAGCTGCGGGCCGATGGCGTGGTTTCGCCGTTCGCGCAAGCCACGTTCGCGGCCCGGGTGGCGGGTTCGGGTGAGTGGACCGTGCTGGGCACGGACGACACCGCGCCCTACCGGGTGTTCACGGACCTGTCCCGGCTGCCGGGCGCGGCGGTGGGCAAGCAGGTCGAGATCCGGGTGGTGGCAAAGGATTCGGCGGGTGCGCTGGGTGCCGACGGTGCGTCGCTGACGCTGGTCGCCGCGCCACACGTGGAGCCGCCGGGCACGGCCGTGTCGGACTGGTTGGTGGTGCACGACCGCCGTCCGGCGGGCGACTACACCGGCTGGGGCCTGCACGCCTGGGGTGACGTGGTGAACCCGCCGACGTGGCAGCAGCCGTTGCCGTTCGCGGGGGAGACGCCGTACGGGCGGTTCGCCTGGGTGCGGTTGAAGCCCGGTGCGAAACAGGTCGGGATCATCGTGCACCGGGGCGACGAGAAGGACACCGACGCCGACCGGTTCGTGGATCCGGGTGCCACGCCCCAAGTCTGGCTGGCCCAAGGCCGGACTCCCGTGCACGCCAACGAGGTCGCGGCCACCGGGCAGGCGGTCGTGCACTACACGGGCGACACGTCCGGGCTGGTCGCGCGGACCGGCGGGGTCGATGTCCCGTTCGATGGGGGAGTGGCCCGGATACCGGCCACCGGACCAGTCGACTTCTCATTGGTGCGCAACGGGATTGTCGAAGCCTCCGGTCGCAATACCGGGCACGCCTGGGTGAACCAGGGCACTCCCCAGGTGTTCACGAGCCAGGCGGCGGCGCAGAACCGCGCGGTGATCCACTACCACCGGCCGGGCGGCGACTACCCGGACTGGACGCTCTACCACTGGACGGGTTCGCTGGAGCCCAGTCCCGGCTGGGGTCAGTCGCGGCCACCGGACGGTTCGGACGGGTTCGGCGTGTACTGGTCGGTGCCGCTGGTGCCGGGCGCGCCCGGTCTGGCGAACATCATCCACCGGGGTGACGAGAAGGACCCCGGGCGGGACCAGTTCCTGGACGTCACGGGCACCGGTCACGAGGTCTGGTACGCCTCGGGTTCGGCCCGGCCGGACGGGTCGGCGTCGTACGTGCTGCCGCCGTCCGGCGGGCCCGGCGTGGACGACGACCCGACCAGGTCCAAGGCGATCTGGGTGACGAAGGACCTGGTGGTGTGGGACGTGCCGGTCGTGCCGTCCGACGGGTACCGGCTGGAGTACTCCGGCAAGGTGCTGCGGCTGGAGCCGTCGTCGGCGGCGGTGCCCGCGAAGTTCCCGCACCTGCAAGGGAAACCGGTGTTCCGGGTGCGGGACGGGGCACGGCTGGACGAGGCGCTGCGGGAGAAGCTGACGGCCGTGCACGTCGATTCCGGCGGCGTGCTGCGGCACCGGACGGGCGTGCAGATCGCGGGCGTGCTGGACGACCGGTTCGCCGAAGCGGCGAACCTGACCTACGGGCCGGTGTTCGACGGCGGCGAGGTCGGTGTCCGGCTGTGGGCTCCCACGGCGTCCTCGGTGCGGCTGCGGCTGTTCGACCAACCGTCCGGCGAACCGGCGCGGACGGTGGACCTGCGGCGGGACGACGCTTCCGGGTCGTGGTCGGGTTCCGGCGCGTGGCAGGACCTGTACTACCAGTTCGAGGTGACGGTCGCCGGGCGAACGGTGGTCGTGACGGACCCGTATTCGGTTGCGCTGTCGGTGGATTCGACGCACTCGCAGTTCGCCGACCTGGGCGATCCGCGCACCATGCCGGACGGTTGGCGGCAGGACGTGGCGCGCGGCCTGGACGGCGACCCGACCGGGCACGGCATCACCGAACTGCACGTGCGGGACTTCTCGATCGGCGACGACTCGGTTCCGGAGGCGGATCGCGGTACCTATAAGGCGTTCACGCACCGGTCTTCGGTCGGGATGACCCACCTGCGGCAGTTCGCGGAGGCCGGTCTGGACACCGTGCACCTGCTGCCGACGTTCGACATCGCCACCATCCCCGAGCGTCGGGCCGATCGGCAGCAGCCGCCGTGCGACCTGGCCGCGTTGCCGCCGGATTCGGCCGCCCAACAGGAATGCGTCGGCCGGACCGCGTCGAAGGACGGCTTCAACTGGGGCTACGACCCGTTCCACTACGACGTGCCCGAAGGCTCCTACACCACCGACGACGCGCAATCCGGTTGGGCACGCTCGAAGCAGTACCGCGAGATGGTGAAGTCATTGCACGACAACGGAAACCGCGTGGTGGTGGACGTGGTCTACAACCACACGGCGGCCTCCGGAGACGCGCCGACGTCGGTTCTGGACAAGGTGGTGCCCGGCTACTACCATCGGCTCAACCCCGATGGCACGATCGCGAACTCCACGTGCTGTGCCAACACCGCGCCCGAGAACGCCATGATGGGCAAGCTCGTGGTGGACTCGGTCGTCCGGTGGGCTCGACTGTACAAAGTGGACGGTTTCCGGTTCGACCTGATGGGGCACCACCCGAAGGCCAACATCCTGGCCGTGCGGGCGGCGCTGGACGCGCTGACCGTCGACCGGGACGGTGTCGACGGCCGGCACATCCGGATCTACGGTGAGGGCTGGGACTTCGGGGAGGTGGCCGGCAACGCCCGGTTCGAGCAGGCCACCCAGGCGAACCTGGCGGGCACCGGCATCGGCACGTTCAGCGACCGGCTGCGGGACGCGGTGCGCGGCGGCGGCCCGTTCGACGCGGATCCCCGCGTGCAGGGCCTCGGATCGGGTCTCGCGGGCGACCTGAACGGCTCGCCGGCGAACGGCGACGTGACCGCGCGCCTGGCGAACTACACGGACCTGGTGAAGCTCGGCATGGCCGGGAACATGGCGTCCTACCGGTTCCAGTCGACCTCCGGCGGCACCGTGACCGGGCGGGACGTGCCGTACAACGGTTCACCCGCCGGGTACACAAGTAGCCCGTCCGAGGTAATAACGTACGTCGACGCCCACGACAACGAGACCCTGTTCGACTCCCAGACGTACAAACTGCCACCCGCCACACCGATGGCCGACCGGGTGCGGATGCAGAAGGTCGCGCTGGCACCCGTGATCCTGGGCCAGGGGCAGCCGTTCCTGCATGCCGGCACCGAGTTCCTCCGCTCGAAGTCGTTGGACCGCAACAGCTACGACTCGGGCGACTGGTTCAACCGCTACGACCCGTCGCTGCGGGACAACGGCTTCGGCCGGGGCCTGCCGCCGGCAGCGGACAACCGCGACAAGTGGCCGTTCGCCGCGCCACTGCTGGCGTCTTCCGCGTTGAAACCAACGCCGACGGACATGCGCAAGGCCGTGGACAACACCCTGGAACTCCTACGAATCCGCCGCTCGTCACCCCTGTTCACCCTGAACGACCCGGCGCTGATCCAGCAGAAGCTGTCGTTCCCAACGGCCGAACCCGGCGTCGTAGCGGCGTTGCTCGACGACACCACAGGCCCCGACGTAGACCCGTCCGTGCAACGACTCCTCGTAGTGGTCAACCCGTTCCCGGTAGAGAAAGCGGTGTCCGCACCCGGAGACTGGCGCACCCACCCGTTGAGCACCGACCACGCACGGGCAGACGCCGGCACCGTCCACGTACCCGCCCGCTCTGTCGCCGTACTAGTGATCGGCTAGCTCGACCCGTGACAGCACGTCGTCGTCGCGGAGGATGCGGAACTCCCGGTCCTCCGCGACGAGCACCTTGAGGAACCCCGGACTCGTCTCCGCCACATACGCCTCGATGGTGCCCGTAGTGGTCTCGATGCGTTCACGCGGCATCCACGGCGTGGACACGACCGCAGCGACAACCAACGCGATCACCGCCATGATCAGCCCGATCCGCCGCAACACGAACCGCCCCGGCCCCCGCTCGTCGCCCTTCCGCCGTACCGCGATCCCCACCAACACCGCAGCGAGCACAACGGCCACCACGGGCACCCACCACTGCTGGTAGGTCCGCACGTGCGCCACCAGGAACGCCACGAGCACCGTGACCATCAACGGTGCACTATGGGATCGTGTGCCTGCGGCGTAGAACGCGATCAACGGCACCAACAGCACCAACAACGCCGTACTGATCCGCTGGTCGGCCATGAACGTGCCGACGAACAGCCCCGGTGCGTCCTCAAGGTCGAGCGTGTGCAGCAACGCGAACGTGGTGTGCCAGTCGTATTCCGACACCGCCAGCAGACGAAGCAGCACGAACAGCACGGCGGCCCCGGTGAGCGTGGAGCCGAGATGGGTCTTCTCGGTGGTCACGGCCGGCACTATCGCACCTCCGGCTACCCTTCACTCACCTGAACGAAGTTTGCACGATTCCGCACGAAGGAGTACCGACGGCCGTGAGCGAGCGCACCCTGGTCCTGGTCAAGCCCGACGGCGTCAGCCGCGGCCTGGTCGGCGAGGTCATCTCCCGCATCGAGCGCAAGGGCCTCACCCTGGCCGCGCTCGAACTGCGCACCGTGGACCGCGCGACCGCCGAGCAGCACTACGCGGAACACGACGGCAAGCCGTTCTTCGGCGACCTGGTCGAGTTCATCACCGGCGGCCCGCTGGTCGCGCTGGTGGTGGAGGGCACCCGGGCGATCGCCGCGTTCCGCCAGCTGGCGGGCGGCACCGACCCGGTGGAGAAGGCAACCCCGGGCACGATCCGCGGCGACTTCGGCCTGGAGGTCCAGTTCAACCTGGTCCACGGCTCCGACTCGGTGGAGTCCGCCGAGCGCGAGATCAAGCTCTGGTTCCCGAACCTCTGAGCTCAGGTTCCACCGGCCCGGACCCCACCAGGTCCGGGCCGTTCGCATGTCGGGACCCTCACCCCCGCCGCGGCGACGCCCCCAACCCGCCCGAAGCGGATCCGTGCAGCACGACCCCTTCGGGGAACCCCAACGTCAACGCCATCCGCACCTCGTCGAACCGCACGTCCCCAACGGCGATCGCGTTGGGCAACCGCCCCCACTCCCGAAACCCCAACCGCTCGTACAGTTCGATCGCACCGTGGTTGTTGCCACGCACGCCCAACGTCAGGATCTCCAGCCCGACATCCCGCGCGTTCTCCACGGCCGCCGACACCAGCAACGCACCCAGCCCCAACCCCCGAGCCGCCGGGTGCGCCGTGACCCGACCGAGTTCCGCCAGCCCTGCGAACACCTCGCTCGAAGACCGCACCCACGACGCCGTCCCGCGCACCACCCCGTCCACCGACGCCACGACCAACGCAGCGTCCCCGGACCGTGCCCGCTCCAACACCGACTCCACCCACCCGTCGGTATCCACCCGCCCAGGCGGCGACTGCCAGCCAATCGCCCCACCCGCCGCCACTACCGCGTGCAACACCTCGTGCACCCCGACCCGCAGCCGGTCGTCGGCCACCGTCGGCCAGGTCAACTCGATCTCCACGCGGACCACCCTAAAACGGCACCACCCCAAACCCGCACTACCCAGCACGTTCGCCGGAATCGTCGTACCCACCTGGGATAATTGACATCGGGGGCCGGAGGCCACGCCCGGTCGGTCCTCGCTGAGACGGAGGCCGTCGGTTCTCAGCTTCGGCCGCCGGAATTGTCGTACCCCTGTGGCAGCCTGAAAGCAGGGGGACCCCCTGGCGGGGACTTCTGCGAGAGCCTGCCCAGGTGCTGCTCCGGGCGCTGTTCTCAGGTTGCGCGAGCCGGAATGTCGTACCCCTGTGATCGAATGAAGACAGGGGACCCCCTGCGCGGGGACGCGTGCGCGAGCCTGCCCGGAGGGCGGTCTCATAGCCGGCCGGGCCAAATTGTCGTACCCCGCGGCTAACGTGACGCCCGTGACCGCCACCCTCGTCGAAGCCAGGAACCTGACCAAGCACTTCGGCACGTTCGAAGCCGTCCGAGGCATCGACGTGGAGGTCCGCACGGGCGAGGCGTTCGGCTTCCTGGGCCCCAACGGCGCGGGCAAATCCTCCACCATGCGCATGCTCTCCTGCGTCTCCCCACGCACCGCGGGCGACCTGTCCGTCCTCGGCATGGACCCGAACCGCGACGGCCCCAAGATCCGCGCCCGCCTCGGCGTCGTCCCGCAGCAGGACAACCTGGACACCGAACTCACCGTCCGCCAGAACCTGGAGGTCTACGGCCGCTACTTCGGCCTCTCCCGCGCCCACGTCCGCGCCAAGGCCGTCGAGCTGCTGGAGTTCGCCCAGCTCACCGACCGCGCCGACGACGAGGTGGAACCCCTCTCCGGCGGCATGAAGCGGCGGCTCACCATCGCCCGCTCCCTCGTCAACGACCCCCGGATGGTGGTCCTGGACGAACCCACCACCGGCCTCGACCCGCAGGCCCGCCACCTGCTGTGGGACCGCCTGTTCCGGCTCAAGCAGTCCGGCGTCACCCTGATCATCACGACCCATTACATGGAAGAAGCAGAGCAGCTGTGTGACCGCCTCGTCGTGATGGACGGCGGCCGGATCGCCGCCGAAGGCTCCCCGGCCGACCTCATCCGGTCCTACTCCACCCGCGAAGTGCTGGAACTGCGCTTCCCACCCGGCGGCCAGGACCCGACCCTGGTCGAAGGGCTCGCCGACCGCGTCGAGGTGCTGCCCGACCGGCTGCTGCTCTATACGTCAGACGGCGAGGCCACCCTGTCCGCCGTCCACGCGCGCGACGTCCGGCCCACGTCCAGCCTCGTCCGCCGCAGCTCCCTGGAGGACGTGTTCCTCCGCCTCACCGGCCGGACCCTGGTGGACTGATGAACCCGGTCAAAGCCGCGCTCCTGGTCGTCGAAGGCCTGTGGACCTGGTACCGCCGCAACTGGCGGGCCACCGCGATCTCCAACTTCGTCCAGCCCGTGCTGTTCCTGCTGGCCATGGGTGTCGGGTTCGGCTCCCAGGTGCAGCCGGGCGACGCCACCGGCGGCCTGCGGTACGTCGTGTTCCTCGCCCCGGCGCTGATCGTCACCGCTGCCACGCAGAGCGCCATGTTCGAATCCACCTACGCGGTGTTCTCGGCGTTCAAATGGCAGAAGACATACATCGGGATGGTGTCCACACCGATCACACCCGCCCAGGTCCTGTACGGGCAACTGCTGTGGATCGCGCTCAAACTGGGCGCGGGCTCGCTGGCGTTCCTGCTGGTCGCGATGGCTCTCGGGGCGGTCGGCAGCCCGACGGCGGTGCTCACCGTGCCGTTCGCGGTGCTCGCGGGCATGGCGTTCAGCGCGCCCGTCGTCGCGTACACGGCGACCCGCGAGAAGCCCGACTCGTTCACCGGGCTCTACCGGTTCGTCCTCATCCCGATGACCTTGTTCACCGGGGCGTTCTTCCCGCTGAGCCAGCTACCGGGGTGGCTGCACCCGATCGCCTGGCTCACCCCCGTGTGGCACGGCATCGAACTGGCGCGCGGCGTCACGTTCGGCACGCTCGACGTGCTGCCCGCCCTCGGCCACCTCGCCTACCTGTCCGCCGTGGTCGCACTCGGGGTAGTCCTGGGCCGCCGCCACTTCCACCGACGACTGGCGGTGTGACCCGTGACCCGCATCCTCGACCGCGCCGCGCCGAAAGCCCGCACCAGCCTGCTGTTCCGGATCGTGCCGCCCGGCCTGTACGCGGGCCGCGCGCACGTCCTGGTGGAACGGTCCTACCTGGTCAACCGGCGTGCCTGGATGTCCGTCGTCTCCGGGTTCTTCGAACCGGTGTTCTTCCTGCTGTCCCTGGGCTTCGGCTTCGGCCAACTCGTCGCGACGATCGACGGCCCCGGCGGCCCGATGCCGTACGCCTCCTACGTCGCGCCCGCCCTGCTCGCCGCGTCCGCGATGAACGGCGCCGTGTTCGACACCACCTACAACCTGTTCTTCAAGGTCAAATACGCCCGCATCTACGAGGCCGTGCTCGCCACCCCGATGGGACCGGTGGACATCGCCGTCGGCGAGGCGTCCTGGGCGCTGCTGCGCGGCGGCCTCTACTCGGCCGGGTTCATCACGGTGATGCTCGGGTTCGGCCTGATCTCCTCGCCGTGGGCGCTGCTCGCGCTGCCCGCGTGCCTGCTGATCGCCGTGGCGTTCGCGGCGGTCGGCATGGCCGCCACCACGTTCATGCGGTCCTGGCAGGACTTCGACCTCGTCCAACTGTTCGTGCTGCCGCTGTTCCTGTTCTCCACCACGTTCTACCCGCTGACCGTCTACCCGGCGTGGCTCCAGACGGTCGTCCAGTGCACACCGCTGTACCACTCGGTCGAGCTGACCAGGGCCCTGACCAGCGGACACGTCGGCTGGGGAGTGCTCGGACACGTCGCGTACCTCGTCCTGATGGTCACGATCGGGGTATTGGCGGCGGCGAAGCGGCTCGGCCGGTTGCTGACAGCCTGACCTGGTTGAACACTGGACGAACCTCACAACCAGGAGGTCGTCATGGACGTGATCGCACTGATCGGCCGCATCCTGTTCGTGCTCCTGTTCTTCGGGTCCGCGTTCGGCCACCTCACCCAGGCCGATGCCATGGCCGGCTACGCGGCGTCGAAGAACATCCCCTCGCCCAAACTCGCCACCCAGGCCAGCGGTGTGCTGATGCTCGTCGGCGCGCTCATGGTGCTGCTCGGCGTCTGGGCCGACCTGGGCGCGCTGCTGCTCGTCCTGTTCCTGCTGCCCACGGCCTTCCTGATGCACAACTTCTGGGCCGAGTCGGACCCGCAGACCAAACAGATGGAGATGATCCAGTTCAACAAGGACATCGCGCTGGCCGGCGCGGCGCTGCTGTTCTTCGGCCTCTATGCCGGCGCGGGCTCCGGCCTGGGCCTGACCATCACCGGACCACTGTTCTGATGATGTCCTGACGCTGTTCCGACCGGGTCAGCCGATGCCGTTACCCTGGAATCCGTGAGTGTCGAGTCGGTCTTCCCCGCGTTGGAGCCCCTGCTGCCGAGGGTGTCCAAGCCGGTGCAGTACGTCGGCGGGGAGCTCAACGCGACCGTCAAGGACTGGGACGCCGCCGCCGTGCGGTGGGCCCTGATGTACCCGGACGCCTACGAGGTCGGGCTGCCCAACCAGGGCGTCATGATCCTGTACGAGGTGCTCAACGAGCAGCCGGACGTGCTGGCCGAGCGGACCTACGCGGTGTGGCCCGACCTTGAGGCGCTGATGCGCGAACACGGCGTGCCCCAGTTCACCGTGGACGCGCACCGGCCCGTCGGCGCGTTCGACCTGCTCGGCGTCAGCTTCGCCACCGAACTCGGCTACACCAACCTGCTCAGCGCGCTCGACCTGGCCGGCATCCCGATCCACGCCGCCGACCGCACCGAGGACCACCCCATCGTGGTGGCTGGCGGGCACGCGGCGTTCAACCCGGAGCCGATCTCCCCGTTCATCGACGCCGCCGTGCTGGGCGACGGCGAGGAAGCCGTCCTGGAGATCACCGACCTGGTGCGGACGTGGAAGGCCGAGGGCTGCCCCGGCGGACGCGACGAGATCCTGACCCGCCTGGCCGAGACCGGCGGCGTCTACGTGCCCAGGTTCTACGACGTCGAGTACCTGCCGGACGGCCGCATCCAACGCGTGGTGCCCAACCGCGAACGCGTGCCGTACCGGGTGTTCAAACGCACCACCATGGACCTGGACGCCTGGCCGTACCCGAAGCAGCCGCTGGTGCCGCTGGCCGAGTCCGTGCACGAGCGGATGAGCGTCGAGATCTTCCGGGGCTGCACGCGAGGTTGTCGTTTCTGCCAGGCGGGCATGATCACCCGGCCGGTGCGCGAACGTTCCATCGAGGGCATCGGCGCGATGGTGCAGCGCGGCCTGGAGGCGACCGGTTTCGAAGAGGTCGGCCTGCTGTCGCTGTCCAGCGCGGACCACTCGGAGATCGCCGAGATCACCAAGGGCTTGGCGGACCGGTACGAGGGCACCAACACCAGCCTGTCGCTGCCGAGCACGCGGGTGGACGCGTTCAACATCGACCTGGCCAACGAACTGTCCCGCAACGGCCGACGTTCGGGCCTGACGTTCGCCCCGGAAGGCGGCAGCGAGCGCATCCGACGCGTGATCAACAAGATGGTGTCCGAAGAGGACTTGATCCGCACGGTGAGCGCGGCCTTCGCCGCAGGATGGCGTCAGGTCAAGCTCTACTTCATGTGCGGCCTCCCGACCGAGACCGACGACGATGTGCTCCAGATCGCCGAGATGGCAAAGAACGTGATCCGAGCGGGCCGCGAAGTAAGCGGTCGCAAGGACATCCGCTGCACCATCTCCATCGGCGGCTTCGTACCCAAGCCGCACACCCCGTTCCAATGGGCGGCCCAATGCGATCCGGTCACAGTGGACAGCCGGCTCCGCAAGCTGCGTGAGGCAGTCAACTCGGACCGGGCACTGGGCCGGAACATCGGCATGCGCTACCACGACGGCCAGCCGTCCTTGATCGAAGGCCTCCTGTCCCGAGGCGACCGCCGAATCGGCAACGTCATCGAACGGGTGTGGCGAGAAGGCGGCCGATTCGACGGCTGGTCCGAACACTTCTCCTACGACCGCTGGGTGTCGGCAGCCAACCGGGAACTTCCGCCGCTGGGCGTAGACCTGGACTGGTTCACGACCAGGGAGCGGGAGGAGTTGGAAGTCCTCCCCTGGGACCACCTGGACTCGGGCCTGGACAAGGAATGGCTCTGGGCCGACTGGCAAGACGCCCTGGACGAACGAGAACAAGACGACTGCCGCTGGACCCCATGCTTCGACTGCGGCGTATGCCCCGCGATGGGAACGGACATCGAGGTAGGCCCCACCGGCCGAACCCTGCTGCCGATCTCGCCGGTAGGCAAGGGCTCCCCGGTCCACAACCCAACCCTGACAAAGGCCTAACCAACACCTTCGGGTGAGATTCCCAAAAACATGTACAAAACCACCCCTCTCACCACTCGGTGAGATAACGAACCCGCGCGAACCACCCACCAATCCACCTCACACCCCAGTCCAATCCCCACCCGCCCAGCCCCCACAACAACACAGCCCACCCCGGAGCCCAACCACTCAGAGCCCGGTCGTCCGCCGCCTGACAGGTGCCGATTGCCGTCTGGTCGCCGGGGTTCCCGAGCTCTGGTTCGACGGGTTCCCGAGCCGCCTGCCGCTCGCCGTGCCTGTCACGCGCTGCCCTGCCCGCCGTGCGTCGTGCCCCATGCGCATCAGGCAGACTTGCGGGGCTTGCTGACGTGACCGCCGTGGTGCGTGAGGAAGGCGGCCTGCCGCATCTCGTGCCAGCCCAGCGCGGGGTTGCTTGAGCGCGGGCATTGACGGGCGTTGACCTGCGGCCTCGCGCACCGGCCACGTCCGGCGCATTCGCAGCGTCGCGCGAATCTGCGGCGCCTGCCTGAATCCGCGGTCCTTGGGCGGTGTCGATGGCCATGCGGGCAGCGCAACTATCAGCCATTTGGGTGTTGCAACACCTTTGGGGGGTATTTGGCTTGGCACGGTAGCGGGGTGGTGCAGGTCGTGGTTAGCAGACAAGCGCGGTTGTAGCCCGTTCGGGTGCGGTTTGGGTGTTGGGTCGGGCCTGTCCCGGATGCGGAGGTGTGGTGGGCGGGCCGGCGCGGTGAGCGGCAGGGTGGGGGCGGCTTGGCCACGTCGTGGGGGTGGAGCGAGGTTGCCGCGCGGGGTCTTATGAACCGGCGCAGCGGCCGTTCCTCACTTGCCGCACCGTGGAGCCGCACCTGTCCGGCGCGTGCCGCGAGCTCGTGATCATCAGGGGCCGAACCTCGCCGACGTGCTGCACCGCAGCGACTAGCCGACGTTCCCGACCGGCCGGCTGGGGGTCTTCGTCTCCGTCGTGGTCTCCGGCTTCGTCTCGGGCTTGACCTCCGGCTTCGCCGCCGTCGCGCCGAGCTCCGCCGCGCCGTTGCCCCCATCACCCGCCGTGGCACCCTTCACCGCCGCCGCAGCATCCACCAGCCCATGCCCATAGAACCCGTTGTACTCCGAATACCCCGTGCAATAAGCGTCCTGGACGCCCGTGCCATTCAGGTCGTAGTCCGCAGGACACGGAAGCGTCTCCGCCTGCGTGTTCAACATCCGGCTCAACTCGGTCGGAGTCGCCTTCGGATGGGTCGACGCGAGCAACGCCGCCACGCCGGACACGTGCGGCGCGGCCATCGACGTGCCGCACGAGTAGTCGTAGCCCGACGGCACCGTGGACAGCACACAAGCCTGACCGCTCTCCGGCTGCTGCTTGCGGTCCCCACCCGGTGCCGTCACGTCCACCGCACCCAACCCGTAAGAGCTGTACCCGGCCTTCACCTTCGCCGCACCCACCGACGACACGGCCACCACGTTGCGCAACTGCGCAGGCAACACCAGACACGTGTTGTCCACCGGACGCGGCTTCACGTCCTCCGGCGCGGCGTTGGTAGGACTCTGCGCGTCCGTGCCCGGCTTGGACAGGTCGGCGGCACCGTTGCCCGTAGCCGCCACGGTCAGCACACCACGCCCGGTCGCGTAATCCACCGCACGGCGCACCGCCTCGTACACGACCGCCTGACCGGTCTTGTTCTGACACGTGAACACCCACGGGTCGATGAAGTAGCTGTTGTTGGTCACAGTCATCCCGTGTGCCGCAGCCCACATGAACCCGCACACGGCGTACTCGGGGTAGATGAACCCCGAATCGTCCACGACCTTCACCGACGCGATACGCACACCCGGCGCGACACCCGTCGTCCCCAGCCCGTCGTCCGCCGCCGCGATCGTGCCCGCGACGTGCGTTCCGTGCGCCGACGTCGTCGGCGACCACGCGGTCTGGGCCGGATCCGGCACGCCCGAAGTGCAGCCCGCCGACAGCGCCGGGTCCAGCGAGCCCACCAGGTCCGGGTGCGTCGGGTCGATGCCCGAGTCGAGCACGCCGACCACCACGTCGCGGCTGCCCCGACTGATCGCGCGCGCCTCAGCGGCCCGGATCAGCTCCATGTCCCACTGCTCGGCGGTGCGGTCCACCGAACCGATCGCGGACGTCCGACCGGAGAGGACCTCGTCCTCCTTCTTCCGGGCCGGCGCGCCCGTGCGCTTCGACAGCCCGTCCGCCTGCGCGCTGTAGGACCGGTCCAGCCCGATCCGGCGACCGAACCCGGGGTCGGCCGAGGTCGCCACCGCCACGCCGATCTGCGGGTAGTAGCCGACGGTCGTGCCGCACGCGCCCGCCACGACCGCGTCCGCCAACGGCTCGGGCGTGCCCGCGTCCAGGACGACCAGGTAGCGCAGCGTCGGCCCGGGCTGGATGCAGTCGGCGGCGGGTGCCACGTCGCCCGGCACCGCGGCATCGGCGACGGCCGTGAAACAGCCGGCCGCGAGCAGCGCTGCGCAGACCGCGACCGCTCGGGCACGGCGGAGCAGAGGCACGGGGGACCTCCAGTGCTGGGCTGCCGGTTGACCGCGGCGGCGGCCGTCGGGTGGACCTCTGTTGCCGGACGGTAGCCAGGCGGGACGAACCAGACAAGCTCAACGGTGTCTATCGCCACCAAGGTACCGTTCAGCCGGAGTAGAAGCGTGGACCGTTGGGGTGCTAACCCCGGCGGAACCCCACCCGTGTACCCAAGGGGAGTAGCACTGAGCCGCCAGCAGCAGCCCAACCCGTCGGCCGCGCCCGTGCAGAGGCTCCGGCTGCGCTACGCCAAGCGCGGTCGGTTGAGGTTCACGTCGCACCGTGACATTGCACGCACCTTCGAGCGCGCGCTCCGGCGGGCGGGTGTGCCCATGGCCTACTCCCAGGGGTTCAGTCCGCACCCGAAGGTGTCGTGGGTGGGTGCGGCCCCGACCGGCGTGGCCAGCGAAGCCGAGTACGTCGAGGTCCAGGTCGTGGAGCGGGTCGACCCGGCCGCGCTGGGTGCCGCGCTCGACGCCGTCCTGCCGCCCGGCCTGGACGTGGTCGAGGTCGTACAGGCGGCCGGGGGCACCCTCCCGGAGCGCATCGAGGCCAGCGAGTGGCGGCTGGAACTGTCCGGCGTGTCACCCGAAAGACTGGCCGAAGCGGTGGCGGTGTTCCTCGCTTCGGAGTCGGTCGAGGTCGAGCGGTTGACCAAGGACGGCAAGAAGGTCCTCGACGTGCGGCCGGCCGTCGTGTCGGCGCAGGTACAGACGCATTCGAGCGACGCGGGACACGATGCACGGGATTTGTCACAACCATGTGGGATACTCGTGACGGTCGTACGGCAGACAACCCCTACCGTCCGACCCGACGACGTGCTGAGCGCGCTCCGAGTCGTCGCCGACCTGGCTCCGCCGGTGCCCGCGAAGGCGACCCGGATGGCGCAGGGGCGGCTCGACGACGATGGCCGCCTGGTCGACCCGCTCGCCCTTGACCGGGTGGCGGAGGTCTGACCGGGCTCCTCGCCGGAGCGGCGCTGACGGCGTCGTCGCGGGAGATAGACGACCTGCTGTGCCACCGCGCACAGCGCGAGGCAAAGGATTCCCGCCGCCAGCCGCGGCGGTGAGTGGACAAGAGAGGCCCCTGCGCGG
Organism: uncultured Saccharothrix sp.; assembly: GCA_965995405.1. Lineage (GTDB taxonomy): Bacteria > Actinomycetota > Actinomycetes > Mycobacteriales > Pseudonocardiaceae > Actinosynnema. Next base: position 29,744 of record CBHFOL010000011.1, on the reverse strand, counting down.
CCGCGTCTCCCCAGGACGCGCCCGGGGGCGGAGGAGCTGCATGTCGAACACGAACAAGCCCGCCGGCGCCGGCGGGGGTAACGCCACATCCGCACACCCCGCACTGGCGGACCTGCCGGACAAGCTGAGGGTGCACGCGCTGGCGAAGCTGCTGGGAACCAGCAGCAAGGACGTCGTGGCCGCGCTGGCCGACCTGGGCGAAACCGTCAAGGGCGCCCAGTCCAGCGTGGGGCGCGACCTGGCCATCAAGGTTGCCGAGAGCCTGCTGACCTGGGACGACATCGTCACCGGCGAGGTCGACGAGGCCACCGAGGAACCCGCCGTCCAGGCCCGTGAGGTGGCGGCGCTCGCGCCGCTGTTCGCGCCGCCGTCGGCGGTGTTCCTGCCGCCCACCCCGGTCGCCGCCCCGGCGCCCGTGGTGGAGGAGGAGGCCGAGGACGAGCACTCCGCCGAGTCGTCCGACGACGACGCCGGTGACGAGGGCGAAGGCCGTCGCCGCCGCCGTCGTGGCCGTCGTGGCCGCGGTCGCGGCAAGGGCGTGGGTGAGGACGGCAACGGCGAGGACGAGGCCGCCGAGGAGGCGGCCGAAGCCGAGGAGCCCGAGGCCGTCGAGGAGGCGGCCGACGAGGACTCGGACTCGGCGTCCAGCCGCCGTCGCCGGCGTCGCCGTCGCCGCAAGACCGGCGCGGAAGACGAGGCTGCCGCCCCGAGCGAGGACGACCCGCCGAACACCGTCGTGCACGTCCGTGACGCGCGTGACGACAAGGCCGACTCCGAGGCCGCTCAGAACGAGGTGCGCAGCGTGCGCGGCTCGACCCGGCTGGAGGCCAAGCGCCAGCGCCGCCGGGACGGTCGGGAAGCCGGCCGCCGCCGCGCCCCGGTGCTGTCCGAGGCCGAGTTCCTGGCCCGCAGGGAAGCCGTCGAGCGGACCATGGTGGTGCGCGAACGCGGCGACCGCACGCAGATCGGCGTGCTGGAGGACGGCGTCCTGGTCGAGCATTTCGTCACTTCCGCCGGCACCGGCTCGCTGGTCGGCAACGTCTACCTGGGCCGCGTGCAGAACGTGCTGCCGTCCATGGAAGCGGCGTTCATCGACATCGGCCGTGGTCGCAACGCGGTGCTCTACGCGGGCGAGGTCGACTGGGACGCGGCCGGCCTGGAGGGCAAGGCCCGCAAGATCGAGCAGGCGCTCTCCACCGGCGACAGCGTCCTGGTGCAGGTCACCAAGGACCCGGTCGGCCACAAGGGCGCCCGCCTGACCACCCAGATCAGCCTGCCCGGCCGGTTCCTGGTGTACGTGCCGGGCGGCGGCGCGACGGGCATCAGCCGCAAGCTGCCGGACAACGAGCGCAAGCGCCTCAAGGACATCCTCAAGCGCGTCGTCCCCGAGGACGCCGGTGTGATCATCCGCACCGCCTCGGAGGGCATCGCCGAGGAGGAGCTGGCGCGTGACGTGACCCGCCTCCAGGCCCAGTGGCAGGTCATCAAGGACAAGGCCGACGTGCCCCGCGCCCAGGCGCCGCAGCTGCTGTACGAAGAGCCGGACCTGCTGGTCAAGGTCGTGCGCGACCTGTTCACCGAGGACTTCTCCGCGCTGATCGTCCAGGGCTCGGACGCCTGGGACACGATCGAGGCATATGTGCGGCACGTCGCGCCGGACCTCCAGGAGCGGCTGCGCCGGCACGTCGGCAACAACGACGTGTTCGTGGCGCACCGGATCGACGAGCAGCTGCTCAAGGCGCTGGACCGCAAGGTGTGGCTGCCGTCCGGCGGCTACCTCGTGGTGGACCGCACCGAGGCCATGACGGTCATCGACGTGAACACCGGCAAGTTCACCGGTTCGGGTGGAAACCTGGAAGAGACGGTGACCCGCAACAACCTGGAGGCGGCGGAGGAGATCGTCCGCCAGCTCCGGCTGCGGGACGTCGGCGGCATCATCGTCATCGACTTCATCGACATGGTGCTGGAGTCCAACCGCGACCTGGTGCTGCGCCGGCTGGTCGAGTGCCTGGGCCGCGACCGCACCCGCCACCAGGTCGCCGAGGTCACCTCGCTGGGTCTGGTTCAGATGACCCGCAAGCGGGTCGGCACCGGTCTGCTGGAGGCGTTCTCCGCCACGTGTGAGCACTGCCGCGGGCGTGGCGTGATCGTGTCGACCGAGCCGGTGCACACGCACGGGCCGGCCAACGGTCAGGGCCAGCCGCAGCAACAGCAGCAGAGCCGCAAGTCCCGGCGCGGCAAGGGCGCGGAGACGTCCGAGCCGGTGGTCGAGGCCGTGGTCGAGCCTGCCACGGAGCCCGAGGCGGTCGTGCTGTCCACTCCGGACGAGCCGGTCGTCGTGGACACCGCCGCGGCGGAGGAGGCGGTCGCCGAACCCAAGCGCCGCCAGCGCCGCCGTGCCCGGCGGGAAGCCGGCGCGGTGACCCGTCAGGAGTCCGGTGCTGGGTCGCAGCACACCGAGCAGGCTGCTGTGTCCCAGCCGACGGCCGAGGCCCCGTCCGGGGCACAGCCGGCTGACACCGCGCGGTCCGAGGCGAGCACCACCCAGGTAGAGCCGGAGCCCACTGAACGGGCACGCAGGAGCGGTAGGCGCGCCGCAGCCGCGCAGGACAAGCCTGTTGCGGACGCCCAGCAGGCCGGTACGCCCGCTGCGGCGTCGATCGGTCCGTCGCCCGTCCAGGAGGCTGTGAGCGTCCCGGACGAGCCCGTGCACGTCCAGCCGCCGACCCCGGTCGGCACGGCCGAGGCGAACGCCGCCGACCAGTCGCTCAACGGCCACGGCGAGCCCGTGGTGGCCACCCGCCGCCGCAGCCGCCGTGCCGCCTCGCGTCCGGCGGGTCCGCCGCTGGGCGCGGTCAAGGAAGGCTGAGCAACCGCGCTCCGGCACGTGCCGGAGCGCACGGGTACGGCCCCGGGAACGCCCGGGGCCGTACCGGCGGTGAGCAGCGCGATCGGGGGACAACCACCCCGGTTTGACCCCGCAGTCCACCGCAACGTAACCTGATGCACGGCCCGCCGTCCGGTGGGCCCTGTCGTGCGAAGCCCAGTCCACGCGCATCTTCCGTGGCTCTGTGGCGCGCGTGGCCCTGTCCGTCGAGTAGCAGGAGACTTCCGTCCCGATGTACGCGATCGTCAAGACCGGCGGCAAGCAGTACAAGGTGGCTGTCGGCGACGTCGTCGAGGTCGAGAAGCTCGAAGGCGAGCCGGGCACCGAAATCACCTTCCCGGCGCCACTTCTCGTCGTGGACGGCTCCGACGTCACGGCCGACGCCGACGCCCTGGGGAAGATCTCGGTGACCGGCAAGGTCGTCGAGCAGACCAAGGGTCCCAAGATCCGCATCCACAAGTTCAAGAACAAGACCGGCTACCACAAGCGGCAGGGTCACCGCCAGAAGCTGACCCGCGTCGAGGTCACCGGCATCACCGGTAAGTGAGGATCTGACAAGCCATGGCACACAAGAAGGGCGCGTCCAGCTCCCGCAACGGCCGTGACTCGAACCCCCAGTACCTCGGGGTCAAGCGGTTCGGCGGTCAGGTCGTCAAGGCCGGCGAGATCCTGATCCGCCAGCGCGGCACCAAGTTCCACCCCGGTGTGAACGTGGGTCGTGGCAAGGACGACACGCTGTTCGCGCTGACCCCCGGCGCGGTCGAGTTCGGTATGAAGCGTGGCCGCAAGACCGTGAACATCGTCCCGGTCGAGTCCGCCGCCTGAGCAAGTTTCTTCTGAGCGCCGTGTGTCCGCGGGAATGCGCGGACCACGGCGCTCAGTAGTGTTTACAGCAGTATTCGCAGCGTCTGTCCGCATCTAGCGCTTGGAAGTGATTCCCCGTGTCCCGTTTTGTCGACCGGGTGGTGATCCACGTCGCCGCCGGTGACGGCGGCAACGGGGTCGCCTCCGTGCACCGCGAGAAGTTCAAGCCGCTCGGCGGCCCGGACGGCGGCAACGGTGGTCAGGGCGGCGACGTCGTCCTGATCGTCGACTCGCAGGTGCACACCCTGCTGGACTTCCACTTCCGCCCGCACGCCGCCGCCGGCAGCGGCAAGGGCGGTCAGGGCGGCAACCGGGACGGCGCGAACGGTGCGGACCTGGAGTTGCGCGTTCCGGACGGCACCGTCGTGCTCACCCCGGAGGGTGAACTCGTCGCAGACCTGACCGGCGAGGGGACCCGGCTCATCGCGGCCCAGGGCGGCCGTGGCGGGCTCGGCAACGCGTCGCTGGCGTCCAAGGCCCGCAAAGCCCCTGGGTTCGCCCTGCTGGGTGAACCGGGCGAGCAGCACGACCTGGTGCTGGAGCTCAAGTCGGTCGCCGACGTCGGGCTGCTGGGCTTCCCGTCGGCGGGCAAGTCGTCGCTGATCTCCGTGCTGTCGGCGGCCAAGCCGAAGATCGCTGACTACCCGTTCACCACGCTGGTGCCGAACCTGGGCGTGATCACGGCCGGTGAGACCGTCTTCACCATGGCCGACGTGCCCGGACTGATCCCCGGCGCGTCCGAGGGCAAGGGCCTCGGCCTGGACTTCCTCCGGCACATCGAGCGCTGCGCGGTCCTCGTGCACGTGGTCGACTGCGCCACCTACGAGCCCGGCCGCGACCCGCTGTCCGACATCGACGCGCTGGAAGCCGAACTGGCGATGTACACCCCGTCGCTGGCCGACGACCTCGCCGAACGCCCCCGCGTCGTGGTGCTGAACAAGATCGACGTCCCGGAGGCGCGGGACCTCGCGGAGATCGTGCGCCCGGACGTCGAGGCACGCGGCCTGCCGGTGTTCGAGGTGTCGACGGCCAGCCGTGAGGGCCTGCGGGAACTGACCTTCGCGCTGGCGAGCGTGGTCGAGGAGTACCGGGCGGCGCGCCCCAAGCAGGAGTCGACCCGGATCGTGCTGCGGCCGACCGCCGTGGACGACGCCGGCTTCACCGTCGTCGAGGACCCGCAGGAACCGGGCGGCTTCATCGTGCGCGGCGAGCGGCCCGAGCGGTGGATCCGGCAGACGGACTTCAACAACGACGAGGCCGTCGGCTACCTGGCGGACCGCCTGGCCCGGCTGGGCGTCGAGGACGTGCTGGTCAAGATGGGCGCGGTGCCCGGCTGCCAGGTCACCATCGGCGACCTGGTGTTCGACTGGGAACCGTCCACCCCGGCCGGTATCGCCATGACCATGACCGGCCGCGGCACGGACGCCCGGCTGGAGGCCAACAACCGGGTCGGCGCGTCCGATCGGCTGGCGGCGAAGAAGGCGCGGCGACTGCCCGGCGTCTACGAGGACTTCGAAGAGGAAGAGTGACCGGGTCGGAGTTGTCCCAGGCCCGGCAGGCCGTTTCGGCGGCGGGCCGGGTCGTGGTGAAGGTCGGTTCGTCGTCCCTGACCACGGCCGCAGGCGGCCTGGACCGCTCCCGGCTGGACGCCTTGGTGGACGCCCTGGCGGCCCGCCGCACGGCAGGCAGCCAGGTGGTGCTGGTGTCGTCCGGCGCGATCGCCGCGGGCCTGGCCCCGCTGGGCGTGACCCGCCGCCCACGTGACCTGGCGACCCAGCAGGCGGCGGCCAGTGTCGGACAGCTCACTCTGGCGCACGCCTACGCCAACTCGTTCGGCCGCTACTCGCTGACCGTCGGCCAGGTCCTGCTCACCGCGGACGACGTGGTCCGCCGCTCGCACTACCGCAACGCCCAACGCACGTTCTCCCGCCTGCTGGCCCTGGGCGCGGTACCCGTGGTGAACGAGAACGACACGGTCGCGACCGAAGAGATCCGCTTCGGCGACAACGACCGCTTGGCGGCCCTGGTCGCACACCTGGTGGGCGCGGATGCCCTGCTCCTCCTGTCGGACGTGGACGCCCTCTACGACGGAGACCCCCGCCAACCCGGTGCCCAACGCGTCACCGAGGTCACCGGGGCTGCGGACATCGACGGCGTGCGCGCGGGCTCGGTCGGCGCGTCCGGCCTGGGTACCGGCGGGATGGCCTCCAAACTCGCCGCAGCCCGCCTGGCGGCCTCTGCGGGCATCCCGGTGCTGCTGGCGGGCGCGTCGGACGCCGCACGTGCCCTGGATACGGCGGAGGTAGGCACCGCCTTCGCGGTAACCGGCTCCCGCCTGACCGCCCGCCGCTTCTGGCTGGGCTACGCCGCCGACTCCACCGGCAAACTCACCCTGGACGACGGTGCCGTAGCCGCAGTCGTCAACCGCCGGCGCTCCCTCCTGGCCGCCGGCATCACCTCGGTGGAAGGCACGTTCGAAGCCGGCGACGTGGTCGAGCTGGTGAACCTGTCCGGCCACGTGGTAGCCAGAGGGGTGGTGGGCTTCGACGCAACCGAACTCCCGACCCTGATCGGTCGCTCCAGTCACGACCTACCCGCCGAGCAACGCCGAGAAGTCGTCCACGCCGACGACCTGGTCCCCCTACCGGCCCACTGAAACACCTGGGCGGCCAGAGCAACCGGCCAACCGCCACAGTTTCACGCCCGACCGTGTTCAGGCCGCACCGCGCTCAACAGCGCAACTCCCGCCGCACACGGATCGCGGAAATCGCGACCCGAACGCGCCGGCACAAGACCTCCCGACGGTGCACACCACCGCTGCGCACCCAGGATGTGGCCGGTCAGGCTTCGCCTCCCCACCGGCCACACCAGGGCTACCGGACTCGCGCCCGCAGCAGCCGACCCACCGCTAAGGCAACTCGGTGCCCTTCGTCTCGGGCAGGGTCAGGATGACCAGGAACGCCACCACCGCACCCACCGTGACGTACCAGAAGAACGTCGTACCGGGCAGGATCTTGATGACCAGCGGAGCCGTGCCGCCGAACAACGCGACCGCCAGGTTGTACCAAGCCCCGATCCCGAACCCGCGCAACTCGGTCGGGACCAACTCGCTCATCACCGCCGGCGCGATCGACGTCATCGCCGTGTACAGCCCGAGGCCCACGCAGAACACGACCAGCAGCCCACCCATGTCCGGTCCGACCAGCGTCGACAACGGCAGCACCAACACCGCCGTCGCAGCCGACCACACCAGCAGCTGAGGCTTGCGCCCGATCCGGTCGGACAACGCGCCCATCGGGTACTGCAAGGCGATGAACAGCACGGTCGCGATCGACAACGCCAGGAACACGTCCACCGCGTCCGCCTTCCGCGTGGTCACCGCGAACGGCGTCAGCGCACTGAAGAACGTGTAGTAGCAAAGCGTCGACAGCATGGTGAAGCCCACCAACCGCCCCACAGCCTTCGGGTGGTCCCGCAACGTCGTCAGCAACGGCCGCCGCACCTGCTCGGCCTTGGTCCGGTTCTCCCGGAACTGCTCGGTCTCCTCCAGGTTCCGCCGCAGCCACAGCCCGCCCAGCCCCAGCAGCCCGCCGACCAGGAACGGGACTCGCCAACCCCAGGACGCCAAGTCGGCCGGGTCCAGCGAACGGGCCAACGTGAAGCCCAGCAGCGACGCCACCAGCAGCGCACACCCGGTCGAGATGTAGAGGAACGCCGAATACCGCCCACGCCGATCCGCCGGAGCGATCTCCGCGAGGTAGGCCGAAGCGTTGGACACCTCGCCGCCCAGCGAGATCCCCTGTGCGATCCGGGCCAACACCAGCAACACCGGTGCCAGCCACCCGACCTGCGCGTAGGTGGGCAGCAACCCGATCGCCGCCGACCCGCCCGCCATCAGCGTGATCGTCAGGATCATCGCCGTCCGCCGCCCGTGCAGGTCGGCGAACCGACCCAGCAGATACCCGCCGAGCGGCCGGAAGAAGAACGCCAACGCGTACGTCGCCAATGTGTTGATCAGCGCGAGTTGCTCGTTGTCCTTCGGGAAGATCTGGGTGGCGAAGTAGATGCTGAACGTCGTGTAGATCGTCCAGTCGTACAACTCGATGGCGTTCCCGATGCTCGCCGCGACTAGCCTGCGGACCGGTAACCGGTGTCGCTGCTGCTGGACACGCGCCTCAGTCACGTCCGACCTCCTACCACGTGGCGGAAAGGCACGGCGTGCCGAACACGCCGGCCGGAAGGCTCCCGCCCGTCGCCCGCCCTCGGCCCGCGACAATCGCGGTTCGAGGTGCGTCGTCGGTCGCCCCAGCCCGTAACCGCGCGTCTGGTCGGTGACCGGCTCGCCCGGTCGACGGCCGGCGCACGGCTCGACAGTCCAGGCCGGCCGCTCTTCGGCCGTTGCCCGGTGTCGAGATCGTCCGGCCGTGCTGTTCCGGTGCGTTTTCGGCGGTCAGCGCGACAAGGCGGATCGGCGGCTGGTGCTTGGCGTCGGCGGCGGCAGCCATGCGTCGGACCCAACCACACAGGTTGTGTCGGGCATAGACGTATCACCGAAGCCGTCTGATGGGCCTCCATTCCCGGGCGAGGAGTCCGAAGAGCAGGTCGTCGGTCCACTCGCCCTTGATCCAAGTGTGTTCGACCAGGTGCCCTTCGAGTCGGAAACCCAGCCGTGTCAACAGTTTTGCCGATGGCTCGTTGCGTGCGTCGCACTCGGCGGACACCTTGTGCAGCCCACGCTCGACGAACAGGTGCTCCAGCACGCGGCCCACGGCCTCCGTCGCGTACCCGTTGCCCTGGTGGGCGGTCGCGATCGTGTAGCCGAATTCAGCCTGCTTCCTGTTCTCGTGCAGGTGCACGCCGACATCGCCGACGAGCACCCCACCCATGTCGACGGCGTACTGGAACCAACCCGGCTCGGTCGGGTCCAGCACCGCCATCTCCCGCATGAATTCCTCGGCCGAGGCCAATGGGAACGGCGGTTCCCACGACTGGTACCTCGCCACCGCCGGATCCGATCGGTACGCCACGAACGCGGACGCGTCGTCCAACCGGAACCGTCGCAGCGCCAACCGTTGCGCGCCCGGCATCACATCGTCGCCCACCGGACCACCACGATCAGCCGCCACCGCCGGCCTTCACCCTCAGGCCGCCGCCGTCGGGCCGGCAGCGTCATGCCGTCACCGCCAGCGCGAACGGCAGCACGGCAGGCGCACCCGCCTGACGCAACAGCCGTGCCGCGACCGTCATCGTCCAGCCGGTGTCGATCCGGTCGTCCACCAACAGCACCGGACCATCCACTGTGGACAGATCTGGTGTCTCGGTCGACGCCACCAGACCGGCCAGCCGCTGCGCGCTGTTCGCCCGTCGTGCGGCCTCGCCGAGCCACACCCGGCCGAGCAACGGCAGCCTCCCGACCGCGGAGAGACGCTGCCCGAAGCTGCCCACCAGCTCCGGACGACCGCGCGACCCCACTGTCACGATGCCCACCGGCCGTTCCGCCCAACCCCACGCCGCCAACACCTTCACGCACGCCGCGAAGACATCGTCCGGCACCGCCTGGTCGTCCTCGGCGAACAGCGACCGCAACCGGTTGCCCCACCCGATATCGGTCAGCCGCCCCAGCGCCCGCCCGGTCCCGGCCGCCTCGCCCGCCGGGATGCGACCGGACAGGCCGACGCCGATCGCCGCCATCCCCGTTGGCCACTGCTTGCGCGGCTCGACCTCCACGCCGGGCCGCAGCAGCCGCTCCCGCGCCGCCGACGCGGAGTCCGGCGACACCTCGGCCGACCACCGCTGCCCGGTGCAGTTGTCGCACCGCCCGCACGGCGTGGCGTGCGGATCATCCAGTTGCCGCAACAGGAACTCCATGCGACACCCGGTGGTGGTCAGGTAGTCGAGCACCGCCTGCTGCTCGACCTTCCGCGCCGCCTCGATCCGCGCGTACCGCTCCGCGTCGTACGACCACGGCTGACCGGTCGACTCCCAGCCCCCGCGCACCCGGCGCACCGCGCCGTCCACGTCGAGGACCTTCAGCACCACTTCGAGCCTGGTGCGCGACAGCTCCACCAGCGGCTCCAGCGCCGCTGTCGACAACACCCGTCCCGCCCCGGCCAACGCGTCGAGCACCTGCCGCACCACCGGTTCCGGCGGGAACGCCAGCGACGCGAAGTACGCCCAGATGTCCCGGTCCTCCGGCCCCGGCAGCAGCAGGACCTCGGCCCGTTCCACGCCACGGCCCGCACGACCGATCTGCTGGTAGTACGCGATGGGGGAGGGCGGTGCGCCGAGGTGCACCACGAACCCCAGGTCCGGCTTGTCGAACCCCATGCCCAGCGCCGATGTCGCCACCAGCGCCTTGACCCGGTTCGCCAGCAGGTCCTCTTCCGCCCGCTGCCGTTCCGCCGGATCGGTGCGGCCCGAGTACGCCGCCACCGCGTACCCGCGCTCCCGGAGGAACGCCGCCACGTCGTCGGCGGACGCGACGGTCAGCGTGTAGACGATGCCCGAACCCGGCAGCCGGTCCAGTTGCTCGGCCAGCCACCCCAGCCGGGCCTCCGCCGTCGGCAGCCGTACGGCCGCGAGCCGCAGACTTGCCCGGTCCAACGGCCCGCGCAGCACCAACGTGTCCGAACCGGCTCCCAACCCGAGCTGCTCGGCCACGTCCCGCACCACCCGGTCGTTGGCCGTCGCGGTCGTCGCCAGCACCGGGACCCCAGCCGGAAGCTCGGTGAGCAACGTCCGCAACCGCCGGTAGTCGGGCCGGAAATCGTGGCCCCAGTCCGAGATGCAATGCGCCTCGTCGACCACCAGCAGCCCTGCCGATGATGTCAGGGAAGGCAGTACCGAGTCACGGAAATCGGGATTGTTCAGCCTTTCCGGTGATACCAGCAAGACATCGACGTCACCGGACGTCACCCGGTCCTGCACGTCCTGCCATTCATCGGTGTTCGCCGAATTGATGGTCGCCGCGTGGACACCGGCCCGCGCGGCGGCGTCGACCTGGTTGCGCATCAACGCCAGCAACGGAGACACGATCACCGTCGGCCCCTCGCCCAGGGACCGCAGCAACGCGGTGGCGATGAAGTACACGGCGGACTTGCCCCAGCCGGTCCGCTGTACCACCAGCGCCCGCCGCCGTTCGGCGACCAGCGCGTGGATGGCGGTCCACTGGTCCTCGCGCAGCACCGCCCGAGGGCCTGCCAAAGCCCTCAGCCGTTCCTCGGCAAGTTCGCGCAATGCCATCTCGTCCACGTGACCACTTTGGCAGAGGGGTACGACAATTCCAGGTGCCGGGAACCTCAGCGACAACCACTATCGGGTGAACGTAGTCTGATTCACGTGACTGACGACCTGCGCGAACAGGTGCACGCCGCCGCCCGGCGCGCCCGTGTCGCCGCCGACGAACTCGTTCTGGCCACCCGCGAGCGCAAGGACGCCGCGCTCGTCGAGATGGCCGCCGCACTGCGCACCCGTGCCCACGAGGTCCTGGAAGCCAACGCCAAGGACATCGAAGCCGGCCGTGCGGCGGGCCTGTCCGACGGGCTCCTGGACCGCCTGGCGCTGAACGAAGACCGCATCGACGGTGTGGCGAAGGGCCTGGAGACCGTGGCCGGCCTGGCCGACCCGGTGGGCGAGGTGCTGCGCGGCTCGATCCTGCCGAACGGCCTGGAACTGCGGCAGGTCCGCGTTCCGATGGGTGTGGTCGGCATGGTCTACGAAGCCCGCCCGAACGTCACGGTCGACGCGGCCGGCCTCGCGCTGAAGTCCGGCAACGCGGCCCTGCTGCGCGGCTCGTCCTCCGCCGAGCACTCGAACACCGCGATCGTCGCCATCCTGCGGGACGCGCTGGAGACGGCCGGCCTGCCCGCCGACTCGGTGCAGTTGCTGCCCTGCCACGACCGGGCCTCGGTCACCCACCTGATCACCGCGCGCGGCCTCGTCGACCTGGTGATCCCGCGCGGCGGAGCCGGCCTGATCAACGCGGTGGTGCAGCATGCCACCGTGCCGACGATCGAGACCGGCGTCGGCAACTGCCACGTGTACGTCGACGCGTCGGCCGACCTGGACATGGCCGAGCGGATCGTCCTCAACTCCAAGACGCGCCGTACGAGCGTGTGCAACGCGGCCGAGTCGCTGCTGGTGCACGCGGCGATCGCGGACGAGTTCGTGCCCCGCATCACGGCCGCGCTCCAGGCGCAGGACGTCACGGTCCACGGCGACGACGTGTTCGCCCGTCAGGACGGTGTGCAGGAGGCCACGGACGAGGACTGGGACACCGAGTACCTGTCGCCGGACATCGCGGCCCGCGTGGTCGACTCGCTGGACGAGGCTGTGCGGCACATCGCGACCCACGGCTCCGGGCACACCGAGGCGATCGTGACCAGCGACGTCCGCGCCGCGCGCAGGTTCACGGCCCGGGTGGACGCGGCGGCGGTGATGGTCAACGCGTCGACCGCGTTCACCGACGGAGCCGAGTTCGGGATGGGCGCGGAGATCGGCATCTCCACCCAGAAGCTGCACGCCCGTGGTCCGATGGGGCTGTCCGAGTTGACCTCGTCGAAGTGGATCGCGTGGGGAGAAGGGCACATCAGGCCGTCGTCGTGAGCACCGCTCCGGAACCCCCGAACGGCTGGTGACGCGTCCACTCGGAGGGCCAGACTGGTCCGTGGACCGCGACGTTTCTCGATGGGGTGATGGCCGATGGGCAAGTGGACTGTGGAAGTCGACGGCGGTGCGTGCGTCGCGAGTGGGATGTGCACCGCCATCGCACCGGATCATTTCCGGCTGGACAGCGGGACGTCCGAGCCGGTGAGCCCGTCCGTGGACCCCGACGACGCGGTGCGGGACGCAGCCAGGTCGTGCCCTGCGGAGGCGATCCTGGTGCGTGACTCGGACGGAACGGTCCTTGACCCGCAGTTCTGACGTGCTGTGACCGGTATCACCCGGTCCGGCTAAAGAATCTTCAGCCGATCGCGTCATGGTCGCGTGGGAGTCGTGTCCCACTGTCGCGCGGCTCTGCTTCGGGGTGGGCCGCGCACCGGAGGCGGCCTCCTCCCCCAGGGCCGCGGACGGGGAGTCGGAGCGGGGGGGGGGGGGGTTTGGGGGCCTCGCCCGCCCGCCGGCGCGCCACCCGAACTAGGCTCACGTCCCATGTCCAACCGCCGCATCGGCGTCATGGGTGGCACCTTCGACCCGGTGCACCACGGCCACCTGGTCGCGGCCAGCGAGGTCCAGGCCCGTTTCGGGCTGGACGAAGTGGTCTTCGTGCCGACCGGCCAGCCGTGGCAGAAGAGCGAACGCGAGGTCGCTCCCGCCGAGGACCGCTACCTCATGACGGTCATCGCCACCGCCTCCAACCCCAGGTTCTCGGTCAGCCGCGTGGACATCGACCGAGATGGGCCCACCTACACGGTCGACACGCTCACCGACCTCGGGGCCATGCACCCGGACGCCGACCTGTTCTTCATCACCGGCGCCGACGCGCTGGAGCAGATCCTGTCCTGGCGGCGCGCCGACGACGTGTTCGGTCTGGCCCACTTCATCGGCGTCACCAGGCCCGGCTACGAACTGGACGACACCCACCTGCCACCCGGCGCGGTGTCCCTCGTGGAGGTGCCCGCGATGGCGATCTCGTCCACCGCCGTGCGTGCCCGCACAGCCTCCGGCCTGCCCGTCTGGTACCTCGTGCCGGACGGTGTCGTTCAGTACATATCGAAGCGCAGGCTTTACTCGGTGCCGGACTGACGTCGGACGCCGGTACCCTCATTGACTCGTGCGGGTGTATAGGCGCTCGCCGAGGTGATGAGGAGAGACGTGGCAGCCACCGACGAGGCACGACGGTTGGCGCTGGTCGCCGCGAACGCGGCGGCAGACAAGAAGGCGCACGACGTGATCGTGCTCGACGTGTCCGACCAGCTGGTGATCACCGACGTGTTCGTGATCGCGTCCGCTCCCAACGAGCGGCAGGTCGGCGCGATCGTGGACAACATCGAGGAGAAGCTGCGCGAGGCCGGTCGCAAGCCGGTCCGCCGTGAGGGCGCGCGTGAAGGCCGCTGGGTCCTGTTGGACTTCGTGGACCTCGTGGTGCACGTCCAGCACGTGGATGAACGCAGTTTCTACGGCCTCGAACGGCTGTGGAAGGACTGCCCGCGCATCGAGTTCGACGCCGGCCCGGTCGCCGACGAGGTCGCCGAGGCATGACCCTGAACCGGCTCGTGCTGTGGCGGCACGGTGAGACCGACTACAACGTGACCGGTCGCATGCAGGGCCATCTGGACTCGGCGCTGACCGAGACCGGTTGGAACCAGGCGCGGTTCGCGGTGCCGGTGCTCGCCGGGTTCGCCCCCGAGCTGGTGGTGGCCTCAGACCTGCGGCGGGCCCGGGACACCGCGACCGTGTTCACCACGGCCACCGGCATCGGGCTGCGGGTCGACGAACGGCTCCGGGAGACCAACCTGGGCAAGTGGCAGGGTCTGACCAGCGAAGAGATCGAGGTCGAGTGGCCGGGCATGCTCGACGCGTGGCGGGTCGACGGCACGCTCGCGCCGCCGGACGGTGAAACCCGGGTCGAGGTCGCCGAACGCGCGCTGGCCGTGGTCGAGGCGGTGGACGAGCAGTTCTCCGACACCGCGATGCTGTGTGCGCACGGCGGGCTGATCAGCGCGTTGACCGGGCGGTTGCTGGACCTGCCGGTGGACCGTTGGTCGCTGCTCGGCGGCATCGGCAATTGCCACTGGACGGTGTTCACGCGGCGTCCGCAGGGCGACGGGCGGTGGCGGCTGTCGTCGTACAACGCCGGAACCACCAGGTGAGGCTGCTCGTCCTCGGCGATTCGCTGACGTTCCACGGTCCGCAGGGGCCGTTGCCCGCCGATCATCCGCAGTTGTGGCCGAACGTGGCCGCGTCCGCCCTGGGCGGGCACGCGGAGGTGGTGGCGGGGTTCGGGTGGACCGCCCGGGACGCCTGGTGGGCGTTGACGGGCGATCCGCGTGTCTGGTCGTTGCTGCCGCGGACCGATGTCCTGGTGCTGGCTGTGGGGCACATGGACACGTTGCCGTCGCCGTTGCCCACGTTCCTGCGGCAAGGGCTTCGCTATCTGCGTCCGGAAGGGCTGCGACGGCGGGCGAGGAGTGCCTACCGGGCGCTTCAGCCCGGGTTGTCGCGGCTGTTCGGGGGTTATCCGGTGGCGTTGCCGCCGCATCTGACGGTCCGGTACCTGGATTCGTGTGTCCGTTCCGTGCACGCGTTGGAACCCGGTATCCAAGCGGTGGGGATGACGCCGTCCGTGCATTCCTCCCCGGCGTACGCGAACGTCCACACGGGGCGACCGGCGGCCGAACGCGCCGTGCGGACGTGGGCTTCCGGAGCCGGCGTGCCGTTGTTGGACGTGCCCGCGCTCGTCGGCGAACACGTTCGGTCACGGCACGGCAACCCGGACGGCATGCACTGGGGCTGGGAGGGGCACGCGCTGGTCGGCGCGGCGATGGCGGATCTCATCAGGTCCGTGGCGGTCAGCCACTCGGACGCAGCCGAGCCGTAGTCTCGGCCCTCGTGTCCACCACGATCGTCACCGACTCCACGGCTTATCTGCCCGAGGGGTTCGCCGAGCGGCACGGCATCCGCGTCGTACCGCTGCACGTCACGGTGGACGGTCGGAGCAGGCTGGACGGCATCGACTTCGGTCCGGTGGAACTCGCGGCGGCCCTGGGCGAGCACCGCCGGGTCACCACGTCCAGGCCCACGCCCGGCGAACTGGCCGAGGTGTACCGGTCGGTGCTCGCGGACGGCGCGGACGGCATCTTGTCGGTGCACCTGTCCCGTGAGTTGTCCGGGACCTGGGAGGCGGCGCGGCTGGCGGCCGAGGAGGTCGACCGGGACCGGATCAAGGTGGTGGATTCGCGGGCGACCGGGATGGGCCTGGGCTTCGCCGTGCTCGCCGCCTGCTCGGCGGGTGACGTCGGCGGAGCCGAAGAGGCGGCGGTGCGTGCGGCCGACCGGACGCGGATGTTCTTCTGCGTGGAGACCTTGGACCACCTGCGGCGGGGCGGCCGGATCGGTGCCGCGGCGGCCTTGGTGGGCACGGCGTTGGCGGTCAAGCCGCTGCTGCACGTGGACGACGGCCGGATCGTGCCGTTGGAGAAGGTGCGCACGATGAGCCGTGCGATCGGCAGGCTGGTCGACTTGGCGGCGACTGCGGCCGGGTCGGGCCCGGTCGGTCTGGCGGTGCACCACCTGGCCGCGCCGGAGCGCGCGGCTGAGCTGGCGACCCGCTTGGACGAGCGCGTGCCGGGCTCGACCGGATGCCTGATTTCCGAGGTGGGAGCGGTGATCGGGGCACACACCGGACCTGGCGTGCTGGGGGTCGTGGTCCTCCCGGGCGGCTACGAATAGCCGAGTTGTCCACAGCCCAAAAACTTGTCCACAGATCCGGAATGCGGGCTGCGCCGACTGCTCCGACCGGCCTAGTGTCGATCACATGTTCGACAACAACCCGGATACGACATCAGCCCGACTCGACGCCCTGATCGCCAAGAACCAGGGCCGACACCGCGCCGACGACAGCCCGCTGGTCGTCTTCGCGTCCTCCTCAGGCGGGGCCGGTCCACCCGGCCGGTGGCGCAGGCTGCTGCGCCGCTGGCTGCCCGATCCCGCGCTGCCGCGCCGACCGGTGGTCTACGGCGGCGTGCTGGCGGGGGTGGCCCTGGCCGTCGCGCTCAGCCTCTGGTGGCAGCGTCCCGACCCCGAGTCGCCGCCTCCGCTTCCGGTCGCGGCGGCGGAGGTCACCAGGCTGCCAGAGCACGTGGTCGTCAACGTCGTGGGCGAGGTGCCCAAACCAGGTCTGGTGACGGTCACCAGCGGCGCCCGCGTCGCCGAGGCCGTGCACGCGGCCGGCGATCCCAACCCGAACGCCGACCTCCGCGGCCTCAACCTGGCCCGCAGAGTCACCGACGGCGAGCAGATAGCCGTCGGCATACCGCCCCAACAACCGGAGAGCCATCCCGAACCCGTCAACCTCAACACCGCGACGAAGGAGCAACTGGACGGACTGCCCGGCGTAGGACCCGTGACAGCACAGCGAATCGTGGAGCGCCGCCTGAAACGCGGCCCGTTCACCTCAATCGACCAACTCGGCGAAATAGAAGGGATAGGCGACACCAAGCTGGCCAAACTCGGCGACCTCGTCCGCCTCTGATCCACGCCCGACCCGCCACCCCGGCCACTGTTCACCCCAGCCACGTTTGCCCCGTCACTGTTCGCCCTCAACCGGAAACCCATGACGATCAGGAGGAACCCCATGACACGACCGACGCCACACGCCGGTGGCATCCGACAAGCGCACCACAGCTCCAAAGGCGTCGATCACAGCCCTGACCGGCGAACCGGGCCGTGAGCCCCCGCGCCTACCTGGTACCGGCAGCACTGGCGGTGTGGGCGACCGCACTGGTCGGCCTGCTCTGGACATGGTGGGCGGGAGTCGCCCTCGGCCTCGCCTCCGGTGTGGTCGGTGGCGTGGTCCTCCGTCGCCGGCGGCCCGCTGCGGCGGCGGTTGCCGTGGTCGGGTCGGTGGCGGCGTGTTGGATCGGCGTTCAGTTGCACACATCGGTCCACCACCCGTTGCGTTCGGCGGCTGAACACGGCGAGCCGACCACTCTGCACTTGGAGCTCGCAGACCGGCCACGTGGTCTGCGCTCCCAAGGGTTCGGCTCGCGGGCCGGCGGAGTCGACCTGGTCCTAGCCCAGGCGACGCTCGTTGACGACGGTGGTCGGGTACTCGTGCTCGCGCCTGTCGCGGCTTGGCGTGAACTGCTGCCAGGCCAACAGGTTCGGGCTCGCGGCACGCTCGCCCCGGCTGAACGGGGCAAGCTGACCGTCGCGGTGCTCCGGGTCCGTGGCCCACCTCGCGATGTCACTCCGGCATCCGAGTGGCAGCGGGCGGCGGAAGCGTTGCGTGCGGGTCTGCGTGCGGCCGGCGGGACCCTCGACCCGGAGCCTGCCGGGTTGCTGCCCGCACTGGTGGTCGGCGACACATCCGGGCTGTCGCCCAGGGTGGTGGACGAGTTCCGCACCGCCGGCCTGGCACACGTACTGGCGGTCAGCGGTGCGAACCTGGCGATCCTGTGTGGCGCGGTGCTGTTGCTGCTGCGGATGTTCGGGTTCGGTCCACGCTGGTGCGCGGCGGGCGCGATGGTCGCGCTTGTCGGGTTCGTCGTGCTGGCCGGCCCGGAGCCCAGCGTGCTGCGTGCGGCGGTGATGGGTGCCGTGGCCTTGCTCGCGCTGGTGCTGGGTCGGGAACGGTCGGCGTTGCCCGCGCTCGCCGCCGCGATCGTTGTGCTGGTGCTGTACGACCCTCAGTTGGCGGTCGATCCGGGGTTCGGGCTGTCCGTCGTGGCCACGGCGGCGCTGGTGTTGGTCGCTCCGCGTTGGGCTGCCTGGCTGCGGGACCGGGGCGTGCCGGTTGGCTTGGCCGAGGCGTTGGCGGTGCCGGCTGCGGCGAACATCGCCACGGCTCCGCTGGTGGCCGGGATTTCCGGGCAGGTGAGCCTGATCGCGGTGGCGGCGAACCTGTTGGTGGCGCCGGTCGTGGCACCGGCGACGGTGCTCGGGGTGTTCGCGTCGGCTGTCTCCGTCGTCCACCTCGACACGGCTCGTTTCGTCGTCGCGGTGGCCGGGCCGGCGGTGGAGTGGCTGCTCTTCGTCGGGCGGCAGGCGGCGGCGGTGCCGGGTGCGGCGATCGCCTGGCCTGATGGCTGGTTGGGCGGTGCGCTGCTAATCGGTGCGGTGCTGGTGGTGTACGGCGTGTTCCGGCTTCGACGGCTGCGGGTGTTGATCTTGGCCATCGTGCTCGGGGCGGTCGTGGTGCTCGTGCCGGTCGAGGTGGCCGTGCCGCGCTGGCCGCCGTCCGACTGGGCAGTGGTGGCTTGCGACGTGGGGCAGGGCGACGCGGTCGTCCTCGCCACGGCGGAACGCGATCGTGCGGTCCTGGTCGACACCGGGCCTGACCCGGTTCTGGTGTTGGCCTGCCTGCGGCGGCTGGGTGTGCGGCGGGTGCCGCTGGTGGTGCTGAGCCACCTCCACGCCGATCACGTCGGCGGGCTGGCGGCGGTGTTGGCGGAACGCGGTGTCGGTGCGGTGGCTGTGGGGCCGTCACGGCAACCGGGTTGGGCATGGGAGGAGGTACGTGCGTTGGCGCGGGCTGCCGGGGGCCAGGTGGTCGAGCTGGGCGTCGGACAGCGGTTGAGCTGGCCGGGGCTGGTGCTGGACGTGCTGGGGCCGCGTGCGGTTCCGCGTGGGGACGAGAACACGGCGGTCAACGACGCGTCGGTGGTCCTGCGGGCGTCGACCGCTGCCGGGCGGGTGCTGCTGACCGGCGATGTCGAGTTGGCGGGGCAGGGCGCGCTGCTCGGCGGGCACGTCGACCTGCGGGCCGACGTGCTGAAGGTGCCGCACCACGGGTCGCGGTACTCGTCGCCGGCGTTCCTCGCGGCGGTGCGGCCGAAGGTCGCGCTGGTGAGCGTCGGGGCGGGCAACGGCTACGGCCACCCCAGTGGAGTGCTGGTCGACGCCTTGGCCGGCCAGGGTGCGCTGGTGCTGCGTACCGATCAGGACGGCGACACCGCCGTCCTGCCGGGCCCGGATGGGCCTCGGGTCGTCCGTCGGGGCGACCCGTTGGAAGACGGCGGCTGATGGACAGCCGTCGGCGAAAGCGAACCGAAAGGGAGTTACCGAGCATGAGCGACAATCACACCTGGGTCCGGCTGCACACCGGCTGGTCGCCGCGTCAGGTCGGGTGGGCGCTGTGGCAGCCCGGCTACGCGGCCCATCCGTGGCCGAGTGACCAGCTGCGACCCGCGTTCACCTACTACATCTGCCAGGACACCAACACCGGTGGTCGGGCGATCGTGGCGCGGGCGACCGTCACGAAGATCGTCGACACCATAGAAGTCGCGTCGCCAGAGGCGGCCTACCAGCGGATCGCCGACACCCTGTTCGACGACGACCTGACGATCCTGCCGGAGGACTGGCGGGCCAACCGGTACAACGGGCACAAGTCGGCGTCGCCATGGCCGCAGTTGCTGACCGCTTGGCGGGCCGAAACCGAGGAGGTCGGTCCGTACGAGCTGCCGGAGTTGTCGTCGTTCCCGCGCACTGGGTGGCTACAGACGCTCTCGATCGCCTTGTGATCACCACGCGGGCTCGGCGGCCGGGTCTGTTCGGCAGTCGTGTCCGGGTCGGTCGACGTGGCAGTGGGACGGTGCCTGTTCGGCGGCCGTGTCCGGCTTGCGCGCCATGGTCCTGCTCCGGATGGGCCTGCGCCGGGTGGGCAGGTGTCAGGTGGGCCTGGCGCGCAAGCCGGGCGGTCAGTCCTTGAGAGCGGTCAGTCCTTGAGGGCGTTCAGCACGGCCTCGGCGGACGGCGGGACGTTGGCCCGCGGGCCGACGCGGTCGCCGAGGGCGTCGAGGGTCTTGAGGCCGTCGCCGGTGATCAGCAGCACGGTCTCGGCGTCGGGGTCGAGCTGTCCGGTCTCGATGAGCTTCTTCGCCGTGGCCACGGTCACGCCGCCGGCGGTCTCGGCGAAGATGCCCTCGGTGCGGGCGAGCAGGCGGATGCCCTCGACGACTTCCTCGTCGGTGACGTCCTCGATCGCCCCGTTGGTGCGGCGGACCGCGTCGAGCACGTACGGGCCGTCGGCGGGGGCGCCGATGGCCAGCGAGCGGGCGATCGTGTCCGGGCGGACGGGGGAGATCACGTCCTGGCCGGCCTTGAACGCCGCCGACACCGGGGAGCAGCCGGTGGCCTGTGCGCCGAACACCCGGTACGGGGTGGCGTCGACCAGGCCGAGCTCGCCGAACTCGCGGAACGCCTTGTCGACCTTGGTCAGCTGTGAGCCGGAGGCGATGGGCACCACGATCTGGTCGGGCAGCCGCCAGCCGAGCTGCTCGGCCACCTCGTAGCCCAGGGTCTTCGAGCCCTCGGCGTCGTAAGGGCGGACGTTGACGTTGACGAACGCCCAGTCCTCGTGCTCGGCGGCCAGCTCCTGCGCGAGGCGGTTCACGTCGTCGTAGTTGCCGTCGACGGTGATCAGGTTGCCGTCGTAGACGGCGGTCATGAGGATCTTGGCTTGTTCCAGGGAGGAGGGGACCAGCACGACCGACTGCCAGCCCGCACGGGCCGCTGCCGCGGCGACGGCGTTGGCCAGGTTGCCGGTGGAGGGGCACGCGAGGACCTTGAAGCCCAGTTCGCGGGCGGCGGCGAGGGCGACGCCGACGACGCGGTCCTTGAAGGAGTGGGTGGGGTTGCCGGTGTCGTCCTTAACCCAGACCTTGCGCACGCCCAGCGCCTTGGCGAGGCGGTCGGCCTCGACCAGGCGGGTGTTGCCGGGGTTGGTGTTGGGGTGCGACTCGACGTTCGAGGGCACCGGGAGCAGGCTGCGGTAGCGCCAGATCGACTGCGGGCCTGCCTCGATGTCCTCGCGGCGGACGCGGCCGAAGTCGTAGGCGACTTCCAGCGGCCCGAAACACTCAAGACAGGCATATTCCGGCGCGAGCGGGGTCTCGTGGCCGCATTCACGACACGACAGGGCACGAGCCGGACCGAGGTCGAAGGAGGTGGTGGCCGAGGGCACACTGACAGCAGTCATCGCGAGGTATCTCCTCATCTTTCCCGCTTCGCGGGTCGGAATTGGCACCGTGGTCGCCAGCGGATGCTGTGCGACGGGTTGCCGGGGCTTCTTCGGGCCGATCCCTCTGCCCCTCTGGATGAGCGGTATTCAGTTGTGCGACCAACCTACGTCACGATCCCGACCCGCAGCCAGATCCGTCCACCATCCGGACGCGGCCGGCGGCGTGGGAGGATCGGGTCCGTGAGCGCGTCCGCAGTCACGCCAGACCCTGTCCACCTGGTCGTCGGCGAGGAGGAATTGCTGGTCGAGCGCGCGGTGCGCGGCGCGCTGGAGGTTGCCCGCAAGGTCGATCCGCAGGCCGACCTGACCAGGGTGAGAGTGACTGATCTCACCCCTCCTGAGCTGGCCGAACTGGTCAGTCCGTCGCTGTTCGCCGAGGGGCGGGTGATCGCCCTGGAGGCTGCGCAGGACATCGGCAAGGAGATCGCCGAGGCGGTCATCGCCTACGCGAAGGCGCCTGCGGACGGGGTGACGCTGGTCGTCGTGCACACCGGTGGTGGGCGCAGCAAGGTGGCCAAGGAGCTGCCTGCGGCACTGCGCAAAGCGGGTGCCGCGGTGACCGAGTGCCCGAAGATCACCAAGGCGGCGGACCGCGAGGCGTTCGTGCGCAACGAGGTCCGTTCGGCGGGTGGCAAGGCCGATCCGGAAGCGGTCGGCGCGCTGATCGAGGCGGTTGGTTCGGATCTGCGGGAGCTCGCGGCGGCGGCGTCCCAGCTTGTCTCCGACACGGGGGGGAAGGTCGACGCCGAGGCCGTCCACCGGTACCACCGGGGGCGGGCTGAGGTGACCGGGTTCGCCGTGGCCGAGAAGGCGGTCATGGGTGATCGGGCCGGGGCGCTGGAGGCTTTGCGCTGGGCGATCCAGCTCGGGGTGCCGCATGTGCTGGTGGCGGATGCGCTGGCGGACGCCGTGCGCACCATCGCGCGGGTGTCGGCGGTGGGGCGGGGTGACCCGTTCAAACTGGCGGGTGAGCTCGGCATGCCGCCGTGGAAGGTGAAGAAGGCGCAGGGGCAGGCGCGGGGGTGGGAGGGTGACGGGCTGGCTGCCGCGATGTCGGTGGTCGCGGACCTGAACGCCGATGTCAAGGGTGTCGCGGCTGACTCCGGCTATGCGCTGGAGCGCGCGGTGCTCAAGATCGTCGCCGCCTACGGCCGTCGCTGACTCGGCTCGGCCAAGTTCGCCGGCTGGGCTGGCTGGGCCGTTGGTCGGCTGGGGCTGTTGGCGGGCGCAGGCTGGGTAGTTCTGGCGGCTGGAGCCGGCTGTTTGGTCGCTGGCGTTGTCCGGCAGCCCGGGGCAGGCAGGCCGGCAGGGGCGGCGTGGGCTGGCAGAGGTGGCGTGGGCTGGCAGGGGCGGCGCGGGCCAGGAGGGCTGCACTGGTCGGCGGCGGCTGGCTGGAGGCAGCGGGGCCAGGACCCGGCTGGGGGTGACCCGGCTGGCGGCGCGGCTGGAGGCGGCGCGGCCAGGAGTGACACGGCCAGGAGTGACACGGCTGGCGGCGGCGCGGCTGGGAGTGGTCTAGCTGGCGGTGGGGCGGGCTGGTGGGGGAGGTCGGCTCGCTGGGTTTCGGCTGGGCCGGTGTTGGCTGCTGGGAGGGTGGAGGGCGGCGGCTTCTGGTGTGGGTTTGTCGTGCGCGGGTGCCGGTCGTGTGGGTGTTTGTGGGGGTGTTGGCGGGAAAAGCGAAGCGCCGCGTCCCTCTGGTGGGGCGCGGCGCTTCGGGAAGTCGGGATCAGATCTGGTTGGCGCGCTTGGCCAGCGCCGACTTCTTGTTGGCGGCCTGGTTGGCGTGGATCACGCCCTTGGTGACCGCCTTGTCGAGCTTGCGGGAAGCCTCACGGGCCAGGGCGACGGCCTTGTCCTTGTCGCCGGCCTCGGCGGCCTCACGGAACTTGCGGATCGCGGTCTTGAGGGACGACTTGACGGCCTTGTTGCGCAGGCGCGCCTTCTCGTTCGTCTTGATCCGCTTCAGCTGGGACTTGATGTTCGCCACGTGGAAGCCACCTTTGTTCGCTCTTGGGGTTGTGCCGCGCTGTGATCGGCCCCACCCGGGGGTGGGCTTCCTCCATTGCGGAATGCCGCGCGGTACAGCGGTCGAGGGTATCAGGGCTGTTCGGGGGACTGTGCATCGGGCAGGAGGGTGGGGTGGGGGAGTTTGAGGTGGGGTGGGGAGTGGGGGTGCGATCCGCTGTGGATGGGAGTGGGGAGGGTCTCGTGGCGGGGGTAACAGTACGGGTGTCCGGTTAAGCTGTTCGGGTGACGACCGCTCTCGACTGGGCCGGGTTTGGGCAGGTTTCGCTCGCCGGCCTCTTGTTCCTCTGCCTGGCTGCCGCGCTTGCGGGGGCGGTTGACGCGGTGGTGGGTGGGGGTGGGCTGATCCAGTTGCCCGCCCTGCTCCTGATCGGGCCTGGCGGGCAGCCCTTGTATGCGTTGGCTACCAACAAGGTCGCGGCTGTGGTGGGTACTGCTTCGGCTGTCACCACCTATGCGCGGCAGACGACCGTTGACTGGTGGGCGGCGTTGCCGATGGCGCTCGCGGCGTTCGGTGGGGCGGTCGGTGGTGCTGCGTTCGCCGGGGCGCTTGCGCCCGAGGTGCTGAACGGGGTGGTGCTCGTCGCGTTGGTCGGGGTTGGGCTTTACACCTGGCGCAAGCCTGAGTTGGGGGTTGGCGAGACTCCGCGATTCGGGCGTTTCGCGCAGGTCGGTCTGATGGCTCTGGGCGGCGCGTTGATCGGGTTTTACGACGGGCTCGCCGGGCCGGGTACCGGGGCGTTCCTGGTGTTCCTCCTGGTCGGGTTGATCGGGTTCGCTTTTCTGCGGGCTTCGGCAACGGCCAAGATCGTCAACGTCGCCACGAACCTGGGTGCGCTGCTGTACTTCGTGCCTACCGGCAAGGTGCTGTGGGGACTGGGTCTGGTGCTCGCCGCGTGCAACCTGGCCGGTGCGGTGTTCGGGGCTCGGCTGGCGGTGCGGCGCGGGTCCGCGTTCGTGCGGCGGGTGTTCCTGACCGTTGTGGTGGCGTTGGTGGTCAGTCTGGGGTGGAAGGCCGTACTTGGATGACCTTGAAGGTCGCGCCCATCGGGTCGCCGAGGGTGGTGAACCGGCCGAATCCCGACTCGGCTACGGCGCCGACCGGGATGCCGCCGAGGTCTCGTGCGCGGTCGACCGTGTCGTCCACATCGGACACCGCGAAGTAGGTCATCCAGTGCGGTGGGATCTCGGCCGGGATGCCTTCGTCCATGCCGAAGATTCCGCCTACGGTGTGGCCGGCGATCAGCAGTTGCGTGTACGGGAAGTCCGGCAGCGGTTCGAGGTCGAACTCGAAGACCTCGCGGTAGAACTCGGCCGCACCGTCCGGGTCGCGGGTGGCCAGTTCGTTCCACACGACTGAACCGGGCTCGTTGACCACGTAGGCGCCGATGTGCGTGCCCGCTTCCCACAGGCCGAACGCCGCGCCCGTCGGGTCCACCGCGATCGCGCCTCGGCCCGGGCCGCCGGTGTCGAACTCGGGGACCAGCACCTTGCCGCCCGCCGCGGTCAGGTGGGTGAGGGTCTCGTCCAGGTCGTCGGTGGCCAGGTAGGTCGTCCACACAACCGGGAACATCACGTCGGGCGGCATCTCGCCGAAGCCCGCCACGGGTTTCCCGCGCACCAGCGCCATCGTGTAGTAGCCGGTCTCCGGGCCGCCGATCTCGAAATCCCAGCCGAACAGGCCGCCGTAGAAGTCCATGGTGGCCACGCGGTCGGTGGTCATCATGTCCACCCACGCCGGGGTGCCCGACGCGTACGGGGCGTTCAGCTCGCTCACCCCGACAACGGTCGCACCGGGCACGGCGGGCCGCGAGTCGATCACCCGAACGGGCAACTGGGCCGGCCGGGTCGGTGCGCCGATCCGGTACGTGTGAAGAAGTTGTGGTTGGAGTTCAAGGGGTTCGCGCTCGGCGGCAACCCTGCCTGACGGCGAGAGGATGACGGCTGCCGCACGACGTCGAGTGCGGGGGCGAGGGAGGGGGAGGGCGGGGGCGAGGGAGGGGGAAGGGGCGGGGGAGGGGACTGCGGGAGTCCGCTCGACGGTGCGGGGACGTCGGCTGAGGCGGTGTGTCGGGATGGCGGACCGGGCTTTGTGGAGGGCTGGGAGACGGCTGGGCGGCCCTGGACGTGCGACCGCCCAGCCGTCTCCCCCTTGGATACGGCTGGGCGGTTCGGGGCCGGAGGTCACTCTTCCGGCGGGTCTTCGGTGTTCTTCGGGCTGGGGTCCTTGCGTGGTCTGCCTCTTCGGGGCTGGGCTGCCGCGCCGGACGGGAGGCGGCCGGCTTCGGCCAGGGCCCGGCGTAGCACGAACTCGATCTGCGCATTGGTGCTGCGCAGCTCGTCGTTCGCCCACCTGGTCAGAGCGTCGTGCACCGCAGGGTCCAGGCGGAGCAGGACGCCCTTGCGCTCGACCATGTCAGTGGTACAGCGATCCGGCGTTCACGATGGGCTGGGTCGACCGGTCGCCGCACAGCACCACCAGCAGGTTCGAGACCATGGCCGCCTTGCGCTCCTCGTCCAGTTCCACCACGTCCTCCTCGGCGAGCTTGGCCAGCGCCAACTGCACCATGCCCACCGCGCCCTCCACGATCCGCTGCCGGGCCGCCACCACGGCACCCGCCTGCTGCCGCTGGAGCATCGCCTGCGCGATCTCCGGAGCGTAGGCGAGGTGCGTCAGCCGCGACTCGATCACCCGGACGCCCGCCGCCTGCACCCGGGCCGCGATCTCCACCGACAGGGTCTCGGTGATCTCGTCCGCGTTCTCCCGCAGCGACAGCCCGCCCTCCTCGTGGTTGTCGTACGGGTAGCTGGTGGCGATGTGCCGCACGGCCGTCTCCGTCTGGATCCCGACGAACCGCACGAAGTCGTCCACCTCGAACTTGGCCCGCGCCGTGTCGTCGACCTGCCACACCACGACGGCCGCTATTTCGATCGGGTTGCCGTCGGCGTCGTTGACCTTCAGCGTGGCCGTCTCGTGGTTGCGGATCCTGGTCGACACCCGGACCTTCGTGGTGAACGGGTTCGCCCAGCGCAGCCCGTCCTCCCGGACGGTTCCGGTGTAGCGGCCGAGGAACTGGAGGACCCGGGCCTCTCCCGGCGCGACGGTGAACAGCCCGGCGCCGGTGATGCCGCCCGCCACGATGAGCAGCACGCCCACGATGAGCAGCGCCACGTTCGGGTCTTCGAGGTTCCCGAAGATCCCGAACGCGATCACCGCCAGCCCGGCCAGGATCAACACCACGGCCGTGATCAGCGCCGCCCAGCCGGACACTTCCGTCGCCTTGCGCTCCCGCACGGCGGGTGCGGGCATCCGCACGCTCACTTCGGTCGACGCGTTCATCGTCCTCACCCCTCGTCGGTCTATCTCGTGCTTAGCAAAGTGATATCACTTTTTCAGTGAAGCCGGCAAGTCGTGGGCGAGTGGGCGGGAAGTGGGTGGGGAATGCGGACCGGAGTTGTCCTCGATGGCTCTTACCGTGGCGTTATGACCGAGGTCCTGAGCCGTCGAGCCCTCAACCGCGCCACGTTGGCGCGGCAGTTCCTGCTGGAACGCACCGCGCGACCGGTCGCCGAGGTCGTGTCGCACCTGGTCGGCCTCCAGGCGCAGACCCCGCACACCTGGTACACCGGGCTGTGGACGCGGATCGCGGGCTTCCGCCCGGAGGACGCCGCCGACCTGCTGGTCGACCGCGACCTGGTCCGCATGGCGCTGATGCGCTCCACCATCCACCTGGTCACGGCCGCCGACGCGCTCGCGCTGCGGCCCCTCGCGCAGCCCGCGCTGGACCGCGACCTGTTCCGCAACTACACGCACGGCCGCGACATGCGCGGACTGGACATCGACGCGGTGGTGGCCGCCGGACGGGCGCTGCTGGCCGAGCGTCCGCGCACCAACAAGGAGCTCGGCACCCTCCTGCACGAGACCTGGCCGGACCGGACGCCGACCGCGCTCGCCTACGCGATCCGCTGCCAGGTGCCGCTGGTGCAGGTCCCGCCGCGCGGCCTGTGGGGGCGCAGCGGGCCGATCGCGCACACCAGCGTGGAGACGTGGCTGGGCGCGAGCGTCACCGACCTGCCTTCTGCGCACGACATGGTGCTGCGCTACCTGGCGGCGTTCGGCCCGGCGACCGTGAAGGACGTGCAGACCTGGTCCGGGCTCACCCGGCTGCGGTCGGTCGTGGAGGAACTGCCGCTGGTCCGGTTCACCGGCGAGGACGGCGCGGAGCTGTTCGACCTGCCCGACGCGCCCCGGCCGGACGAGGACACGCCGGCTCCCGTGCGGTTCCTGTACGACTTCGACAACCTGCTGCTGTCCTACGCGGACCGGCGGCGTGTGGTGACCGACGACATCCGCGCACGCGACTACGACCCGCACGGCCCGGTGCCGCAGTTCTTCCTGGTCGACGGCATGACGGCCGGTGACTGGCGGGTCGAGCGCACCAAGGACGTCGCCACCCTGGAGCTGCGGCCGTTCCACCGGCTGCCCGCGTCCGACGACGTGGAGGCGGAGGGTCTGGCGCTGCTCGGGTTCCTCGCCCCCGGCACGCCGAAGCACGAGGTGCGGATCGTCGGGTGACGTGAACCGCCGGGTGAACCCGCCGGTGGGCCGAAGCGTCCTGGGCTGCATGGGGATCACGATTCGCACGCCCGTCGAAGCCGATTCGCCGGCGGTGGTCGAGGTGCATGTGAAGGCGCGGCGCAGCTACTACGAGGGGTACCTGCCGGAGGCCGACCTCGCCGAGTGGGAGGCGTCGGCCCGCGCGTCCGGCTACCGCTTCGACCGGCCCGGGCGGGTGTGGCTGTGCGCCGACCTGGACGGGGTCGTCGCGGGATTCGCGCTGGTGGCGGGGGACGAGCTGCTCCAGGTGCAGGTCGATCCGGCGCACTGGGGACGTGGTGTGGGCGGCGCGCTGCACGATGCCTGCGTGGACGTGTGGCGGGCGTCCGGCGTGTCGACCGGCCACCTGGAGGTGTTCGAGCGCAACGAGCGCGCCCGCCGGTTCTACTGGGGACGTGGCTGGCGTGAGGTGCGGGTCGTGGACGGGCCGTACCCGCACGTCCGGATGGCGTTCGACGTGCCGGGATCCGACCCGCTCGGCGGCCTCGCGTGATCGGTCAGGGTGCCCGGCCCGCTGATCGTGGTGACCGGAGTGGCGGCGATCGCCGTGGCGTGATCGGCTCGGCGGCATGGAGGTGCTGGGCAGTCGTGTGTTGCTGCGGTCCCGCGACCCGGAGCGGGCCCGTGCGTTCTACCGGGACGTGCTCGGGCTCGCCGTGCACCGGGAGTTCCCCGGCGGCACGGTGTTCTTCCTGGGCGGCGGGTACCTGGAGGTGTCCGGGCGGTCCGACCACGCCCCGACGGACGCGGTGCGGCTCTGGTTGCAGGTCCGCGACCTGGCGTCCGCCGCCGGGGAACTGGCCGAGCACGTCGTCCGGGAGGCGCGGCGGGAGCCGTGGGGCCTGGACGAGATGTGGATCGCCGACCCGGACGGGGTGCTGATCGTGCTGGTCGAGATCCCGCCGGAGCACCCGCTACGCCGGGACGTGCGCGAGTAGCTGCACGGCCGCCGGCACCACGCCGCTGTGCTGCTGGAGGGACGTGCGCACGTCGGCGAAACCGGCCGCCTCGGCCTCCTTGATCAGGTCGTAGTCGCTGACGTCCAGCGTCCAGCGGTGCACCGAGACCACCAGCCGGCCGCCCGGCTTCAGCACCCGGAACAGCTCGTGAAACGCCGCCGCCCGGTTCTCCCACAGCTGGAGGTTGTCCACCGACACCACGGCGTCCACCGAGGCCACGCCCTGGCCGGTGCGCGCCGCCGTGCCCTCGCGCAGCTCGACCTTGCCCGCCACGATCAGGTCCGCGCACCGGTCGCGCGCCTCGTCCAGCATCACCTGGGACGGGTCCACGCCGATCGCCTTGAACGCCCGTTCGCCCGCCAGCCGCAGCCCGACGCCCGGGCCGGGACCGATCACCAGCACGGTCTCCTCGGCGGTCGGGCAGAGCACGTCGACGGCGTGCGCCTCCACCTTCGCGTTCAGCTTCGCCATGACCCGGCCGCCGTACGCGCCCACCTTGCCTCGCGGGTGGCCGAACGCCATGTCGAACGCCTTCATCAGCTTCGTCGCCATGTCTCCAGGGTTACCCCGGAATGCCCGTGCGGCATCGGGGATCGCCCGGAGGTTTTCCCGGACGCGGCCGTCCGGGGGATGAGCTGCGCGGATGAGCGCGTCGGGACCTGGCCGCACCCCGCCCGGGCCGGGGGGGGGGGGCGGGGCGCCGTAGCCCGG
>CBHFOL010000010.1:0-58271 GCA_965995405.1 uncultured Saccharothrix sp. | reverse complement strand
TTGCCGGAAACATGTGGAAAGTCCGCCTGTCGTCCGGCGGTGCTCCGCAAGGGTGGATCGGGCCTTCTCCTACCGACCGTGTCCACGCGGTCGCGGAATGAATTCACGGCCACCCCGGGTATTCCACGCCGACACCCGGAAAGGGGTTGGCCGGCCCGCGTGAGCCGAGGGGCCAACCACGCGGACCGACCGGTGAAGTCCCCCGTGTCCGGGAGGGACCGCCCCGGCGAACCGGGGCCGAGAGCCCCTGGGGGTGGGCCCACCGCCCATGGAACACCCGCCCGAGACGGCCGGTCTATACACCTAGGTCTACTGTGCCGAGCCCCGAACCCCACCTTTCGGTGTGGTCCGGGCGGAGGTCACGGGCGGACCGTCGCGTAGAGCAGCATGTCCCGCCGGGACCCGCCGATCTCCTGGTGGCTGCGGAGCAGTCCCTCCCGCTGGTAGCCGGCCGTCTCGGCGACGTGGATCGACCCGGCGTTCCACGGCTCGATGTACAGCTCGATCCGGTGCAGTTCGGGGACGGTCCAGGCAAATTCGGTGATCGCCCGCAACGCGCTGCTGCCGACACCACGTCCGCGGTGCGCGGGGGACACCGAGTAGCCGACCGTCGCCCGCCCCGCCGGCATGTTCCGCAGCCACAGCCCGATCGTGCCGACCGCGCGGCCGGACGCGATGTCCTCGACGGCGAACGCCAGTCCGTACCCGTCGGTGTACCGGTCGCGCTGCCGCTGGACCCACTCCCGCGCATCCTGGAGGGTGGGGAACGGGGGCAGGGTGCCGATGAGGGGGACGTACGGGTCCTCACCCAACGCGAGCGCGAGCTGCACGTCGTCGTCGGTGAACTCGCGCAGGAGGATCGAACCGTGCGTCGGCGGTGTCGTGGGCCATGGCGGCAACTGCTCTGTCACCCCACGATTGTGTCGATCAGCCACACCGCGCGCTGCCCGATTACCACAGTCGCGTCGCGGGGCGGGAGGTGCCTCGGCGGCGGCGCCTCCCGCCCCGGCTCAGCACTCCAGCGTGACGACCGAGACGCTGGCGGAGCCGGTGTTGGTGACCAGGACGAACTTCTGGCCCGGGCCGCTCGCGGTCCAGCGCGGGTCGGTGCCGACGGCGGTCTCGCCGAGGACCTTGTTGGTGCGGGTGTCGAACGTGCTCACCGTGTTGGAGCCGGAGTTCGCGACGTAGGCGATCCGGTTGCCCGCGTGCAGCGCGAAGCCGCGTGGGCTCTTGCCGGTGGTGAACGTGGACGTGACGGTCCGCTTGGCGGCGTCGATCACCGAGATCGTGCCGCCGATGGTGTTGCTGACGTAGACCGTGCGGTCGTCCGGCATCACCAGGACACCGCGCGGCTCGTCGCCCACCGGGATGGTCGCGAGCTCCTTCTTGGTGTCGACGTCCACAACGGACACCGTGTCGGAGTCGGAGTTCGCCACCCAGGCGTGCTTGCCCGACGCGGTGAACGCGATGCCGCGCGGCATCTTGCCGACCGGGATGGTGTGGGTGACGGCCTGCGTCCGGGTGCTGATCACGGTGATCGCCCCGGAGCCGGTGCTGCTGACCCAGACTTCACGGCCGTTCGGGGCGAGCGCCGCCCAGCGGGGCGCGTCGCCGACCGTGATCTTCTTGATCACGGCGCGCTGTTCGGTGTCGATCACCGCGACGTCGTCGGAGTCCCGGTTCGCGACGTACGCGTACCGGCCGCGCCGGTCGAACGCCACGCCGTACGGGTACTTGCCGACCGGGATGGTGGCGAGCTCGGTGCGGCGTCGGACGTCGAGCACCGACACGCTGTCGGATCCGGCGTTGGCGACGTAGGCGTGCCGTTGGTCGGGCGCGAGCGTGACGCTTCGGGGGTTGAGACCGACCTTGATGGTGTCGACCACCACCGGCTTGCCGGTCGCGTCCCCCGCGACGGCGGCGGGGGTCGCGACGAGCAGCAGGGTGACGACGAGCAGGGCTAGACGGGGCACCTGGGATCCTTTCGTCGATGGTCAGGTCTTGGCGCGGGTTCGTTCGAGGGCCAGCGCGTAGACGCCCGCCCCGACGATCAGCACGATCGGGAGCACGTAGTCGCCGTCGCGTTCGACGAATTGGAACCATTCCTGGCCGACCAGCGGCCGGAGCAGTTCGGTGGCCACTTTCCAACCCAGCACGAACAGCAGCAGCGCCTTGCCCGGACGGATCAGCACGGCCAGGCCGAGCAGGATCTCGAACACCCCGAACACGACCATGAGATTGGCCGAGTCGACCGTGCCCCGGCCCACGCCGAAGAATTCGAAGAACTTGTACCAGTACGCCTTGTGCTCGAACGCGCCGAATCCGCCGTGCCCGATGAGGAGGAATCCGAGGCCGACCCGGGCGGCCCAGTGCACGCCGATGTGCTGTCGGTCGGACACCGTGGCGGGGAGCTCGGCGCGCTCCAGGACCCAGCCCCGGACGGACTTCGTGCCGACGCCGACGAGCACGAGCAGCGCCAGCGGCATGCCGTAGTTGCCGCCCCGCTCCAGGAACTCCCACCAGCCCTCGCCGACGGCCGGCCGGAGCAGCGCGGTGAACACGCCCCACACCGTGCAGTGCAGCAACACGATCCGGACCGGCCAGAACAGCACGATCAGCCCGACCGTGATGTCGACCGCGCCCGTCACGAACATCAGGTAGTCGATCGCCGTGTCGGCGGAGATGCCGAACAGGTCGTAGTACGGCAGCCAGGCCCGCGACCGGCTCAGGCCGGCCCACCCGTGGCCGATGAACTCGATCGCCACCCCGATCCGCAGCAGCCAGTACAGCTTGGTGACGACGGGTGCCTGTGCCCATCTCTGCCGTAATGTCGCCGGTAGCCCGGCGTCGGTGATCCGGTCGGTCATGGTGCCCCCATTCACGAGGGAAGTTCTCATTCGACCGCTCTGAACCTACGGATGGCGCACGGAGTTGAAATCGGCGTTTAGCACCAATCTCACATGTGATCTGGGTCACACCTAATCCGGCCATTTTTGGAAAATGGACGAGAAAAACCCGGCCGCTGACCCTCGGGGATATCGGTCATCGGGTCGGGACGTATTTGTCCGCCGTCCCGGGGCAGGTCCCGGGACGGTGCAGGGGGTCGGGGCGGGGGTCGGGTCGGTTGCCTCCGGGGGTTCACGGTGTGGACGTGCGTTGAACCAGGGAAGCACCTCAGCCAGGATTGCCTCAATGGAACTTGACGTCACACTTCGGAGACGGACTGTCGCCTGGAGTAACCGAACCCGCCGATCAGTCGCGTCCGATGTGCGGTACCGACTTCCGTAGCGCGCCGCAGTCGCCCGGCCGAGGCGCACGTCGTCCGCGACCACCTCGCCGGTCACCCGGCCTGATTACGGGGCCGGCGGCCAGCTCCGGAGCACGGCGTCCAGCGCGTCCAGCGCGCGGGACCACGAGGCGTCCACGTCACGCGGGTGGTGGCGGAACCCGCCGACCGCCTCCAGCTTCACGTACCCGTGGCACATGCTGTGGATCAGCCGCACGGCGTCGGTCTGGTCCGGCTCCGCCAACGCGTAACCGCGCAGGATCGCCCGGGTCATGTCCGAGTGCCGACGCGCCGCACTGGCCGCCGCCGTCTCCGCGTCGAGTTCCAGTTGGGCCGCCGCGTACCGGCCCGGGTGCGCCTAAGCGAAGTCCCGGTACGCGTCGGCGAACGCCACCAGGGCGTCCTTGCCCGCACGCCCGGCCAGCGCGGCGGCCACCCGGTCGGCGAGCTCGGCCAGGGCGAGCACCGCCACCCTGACCTTCAGCTCCTGCACGTTCCCGACGTGCGAGTACAGGCTCGCGTCCCGAACCCCGAACCCGCGCGCGAGCGCCGAAACGGTCACGTTCTCGAACCCGACCTCGTCGGCCAGGTCCGCCGCCGCCCGGGTGAGGCGTTCGACGGTCACCCCCGCGCGCGCCATGCGCCACCTCTTCCTAGAGCTCCTAGGATAGTACTTAATCCTTCGCGCTCCACTAATAGGAGAGGTAGCTTTCTTCCTGTGAAGCCGCCGACCGAACGCGATATCCGCGCGTCCTTCGTCAACTGCACCAAGGGTGAGGCGAAACGCCTGTCCCTGCCCAAGGACCTGGCCGCCTGCCCGTGGGACGACCTGGACTTCCTCGGTTGGGCGGACCCCGCCGCACCCCAGCGGGCCTACCTGGTCACCGAGTCCGGCGACGGGTTCGTGGGCGTGGCGCTGCGCCTGGCCGCACCGTCCACCGGGCACCTCCGGCGGAGCATGTGCGCGCTGTGCCTCACCACGCACCCGGCGGGCGGCGTCTCGCTGATGACCGCGCGCAAAGCCGGGCGGTCGGGACAACTGGGCAACTCGGTGGGCACCTACATCTGCACCGACCTCGCGTGCTCGCTCTACCTGCGTGACAAGAAGAACGCCGGGCCGGGCGCACGGCCGCACGAGTCGCTCACCCTGGACGAGAAGATCGAGCGGACCAAGGGCAGCCTGGCCGGATTCCTGCGGAAAGTCGTGGAGTAGCCCAGGGGACCGGTGCGCCGATCCCCTGGGAGACCGCCGCGTCACTCGTCGGCGAACCACGACCCGTGGAAGCCGGCCGGAACGCGGCGCGGCAGGTGCACCGAGGCGACCGGACCGGCCTTGACGTCCGTCGCGTCCAGCACGTGCAGTTCCGACGGCACGGTGGCGTCGTCGTGGGTCGCCAGCGACAGCAGCCACCCCTCGTCCTCACCGCGCGCCTCGACTGACGGCACGAAGACCGCCTCGCCCGCGTGCCAGCCGTCGCCCAGGTCGTGTTCGACGGCCTCGCCCGAGCGGGTGTCGTACTTGACGATCGCGTGCTCGGCGACGGTGTAGAGGTACTGGTTGTCCCGCCCTACGCGGGCGTCGTTGAGCGTCGGGAACTCCACGTCCCGCCCGTCGACCACCTGCTCGGCGACCGAACCGGTGGCCGGGTCGAGCGTCCAGCGGTGCAGGGTGCTCGTGCCCGTCGCCACCGCCGTGTCCACCGCCTCCTGGCCGGTGCCGCCGAGCGTGGGCCACAACGCGTTCCACACCGCGCGGTCGTAGCGGACGGCGTCCAGCACGACCCGGCCGGCGGCGTCCTCGTGCGCGTTGCCGACGTGGAACACGTAGCAGGGCTCGATCTCGAACCACCGCACCGGACCGCCGTCCTTGGCCATCACGCCGATCCGCGCGCCGTAGCCGTCGTCCCAGCGGTACGGCAGCGAGCCCGGGAGCAGGGCCATGTCGAACACGACCGGCAGGTCCAGCCACACCACGTGGTGCTCGGTGATCGCGAAGTCGTGCATCATCGTCGGCCCCGGCACGTCGACCGGCACGCTCAGCTCCAACTCGCCCGCCGCCGACAGCCGGTGGTAGGTCAGGAACGGCGGCTGGATGCCGTACCCGAAGAAGTGCAGCTCACCGGTCGCCGGGTCCTGCTTCGGGTGCGCGGTCATCGCGGTGGTCAGCCGGCCGCCGAAGTCGCACGGCCCGACGGTCCCCAGTTCGCGGTCGATCTCGTGCGGCAGACCGGATTCCACCAGTGCCAGCAGCCGTCCGGCGTGCTCGATGACGTGCGTGTTGGCGGTGTTGGCGTCCAGGTTGCGGTTGCCGCGCTCGTCGTACAGCGGGACGCCGTCGAGCCGGCGGGTGCGGACCCAGCGGTTGCGGTACCACTCGGCGCGGCCGTCCCGCAGCCGCAGGCCGTGCAGCATCCCGTGGCCGGTGAACCAGTGCCCGCTGACCTCGCCGGGCATCGGGTTGGGCCCGTTGCGGAAGTACCGGCCGACCAGCTCGGCGGGCAGCGATCCGGTGACCGGCAGGTCCACCGCGTCGATCTCGTCCGGCACGGGTGCCAGGTGTCCGCTCAAGTGCAGGGGCGTGCTCTCGTCCATGGTTCCCCCAAGGCGTTGTGGATGTGGCAACGCTGACATGTACGGTTCGACATGTCAATCAGTACATGTACGTTCGGTCAGCTAAGGTTGCCTTCCGGAGGTGGTCATGTCCCTGCGTTACGCACTGCTCGGCCTGCTGGCCGGCCAGGCCCAGAGCGGCTACGACCTGACCAAGAAGTTCGAGGTCACGCTGAAGCGGTACGCCTGGAACGCGAGCCACAGCCACATCTACCCCGAGCTGAAGCGGATGGCGGCGGACGGCCTCGTGGAGGTCGTGGACGAGGGCTCGCGCGGCCGGCGGACCTACGCGATCACCGAGCCCGGCCGCACCGAGCTGCGCGACTGGATGCTCGCCCCGCCCACGGATTCGGTGGTGCGCAACGAAGAAGCGCTCCGCCTCTTCCTTTTGTCCTCTTTGGACGCCGCCGATGCCGAGCAGCTGCTGGTGCGCATCATCGACACCGCGGAGCGGGACGCGGAGCACCTGCGCGGGGTGGTCGCGGGCATCGAGGCGCTGGCCGCGCCGGGCGAGCCGCCGAGGTTCGGGCACTTCGCCGCCGAGTTCGGCCTGCGCTACCACCTGATGGAACTCGACTGGGCCCGGTGGGCGTTGGAGCGGCTGAAGTCCGGGCGGTGACCGGGGCATCATGGGCGGTCTGGCATCATTCGATCACCGAACGTATCCGACCCAGAAGGAATGGGCGATCGATGACCTCCACCGACACCTACGGCAAGCTGATCGCCCTGCTGGACGAGCGGGGCGCGACCTACCGGGTCATCGAGCACGAGCCGGAGGGCGTCACCGAGGCGGTGAGCCGGCTGTCCGGCTACGACCAGCGGCAGGCCGCCAAGTGCATGGTCGTGATGGTCAAGGTGGACAAGAAGGTGACCCGGTACGCGGCGGCGGTGATCCCGGGTGACAAGCGGGTCGACTTCGCCAAGGTGAAGGCGCTGTTCGGCGGCACGTACGCCGGCTTCGCCACGCCGGACGCCGCCGAGCAGCTGGCGGGCACGCCGGTCGGCACGATCCCGCCGTTCTCGTTCGACGAACGGCTCGAACTGTTCGTGGACCCGGCCGTGCTCCGGCATTCCGAGGTCTTCTTCAACGCGGCCCGGCTCGACCGCTCGATCGCGTTGGCCACCAAGGATTACGAATCCATCGCCAATCCCCGCGTCGAGTCGATTTCGCAGGACTGAGCCCACTCGTCCGGCCCCGGTCGGGGTTCGGCATCCCGCAGCCGCGTCGGCACCCGCGCGCGGTCGACCTGTGACGCAGCGGAAACCCGCGGTTCACCCGACGGCGCGTCGGATCGTCCCACCGCTCCGTCGGTCTCCGCGCGCCCCGCAGCGGGGCGACCGAAGGCGGATATCCGGCATGGAGGCGCAAACCGGCGGAAGTACGGAGTTGTCGCCGGACAACGGGTACCGGGGAAGCCCGCCGGCTGGTAGCAAGGCCCGCCGGTCCGGGCGGGAACGTGGTGATCACTGTTAAGCCGTGGTTACCCGGACTTCATATGTGCGGGGCCGAACAGCGTCTTGACGTGACGGAGAGGCGCTGCTACTTTCGGGTAACGTGACCAAAAGTCACTATTAATAACTGGGGAGAATTCGTCGGCAAGAGCACGGCCGAAGATTTCGGCGTACAGTGCCGGGTCGAGTGGGTCGGGCGGTCTCAATGAGGGGGCTGTTGCTTGCTGCGCGCTACGGAGATGTCGAGCGTCGAGCCGGCCGTGCTCGTTCGGCGGGAGGACGTCGCCGCACGGTTGTTCGTATTCCCGCACGCCGGTGGGAATGACCGTTCTTTCGATGACTGGCCGGCCGGGCTGCCCGCCGATGTCGAGGTCGTCTCGTACTCGTTGCCCGGGCGGGGGCGCACGCTGGGCCGGTCACCCTACGTCCGGTGGTCCGACCTGGTAGACGACCTCGTGGACGGTCTCGACCGGTACCTGGACGGCACGCCGTGCGCGTTCTTCGGGCACAGCTTCGGCGCGCTGGTCGCATTCGAGGTCTGCCGCCGGCTGGCCGAGCGGAACCGGCGGACACCGGACGCGCTCTTCCTCTCCGCGCACCGCGCACCGCACATTCCGGGAGCGGAGCCGAAAAAGCACTCGTTACCCGAGGCTGAATTCCTCGACCTGGTCCGGGACTGGGGCCTCGTGCCCGAGGAGTTACTTCGCGATGACGAACTCCTCCGCCTGGTGCTGCCACCGCTCCGGAGCGACCTGAAGCTTGACGAGGAATACGTCTGCCAGACCGGAGACCGGACCGGTCGGCGATTATCGACCCGGTGCGTAATGTACGGGGGCGCGAACGACCGAACATTAAACCCTGATGAACTCGGGTCCTGGCGCGAACACTTCACCGAAGGCGTTCCGTTCGACACCGAAATCCTTCCCGGCGGGCACTTCTTCCCGATGGATTCCCGGGCCGTCCTGCTGGCCAGCATCACCCGGCACCTGGACCGCATCCGCGCCGACGCCGGGCCGTCCGCCACCATCGCCGGATCTCCGTACCCAGCCCCGGATTGCAGCGTCTGGACGCGCTTCCAGGAGCACGTGGCGTCCACTCCGGACGCGCCCGCCCTGGTCGACCACCCGCGCCGCTGGTCCTACCGCGAACTCGCCGACAGCGCGACCGCCCTCGCGTCCGACCTGACCGCGCTCGGGACCGCCAAAGGCGACGTCGTCGGCCTCCTGCTCCCGCACTCCGCCGAGTACTGCATCGGCCTGCTGAGCTGCTTCGGGCTCGGCGCGCCCGCCTGCCTGCTGGAGAAGAACTGGCCGCCTTCGCTGCTGGGCCGGTTCCTGGACAGCGCCGACGTGCGGATCGTCGTGACGACCCCGGAACTCGTCGGGCTGCTCCCGCCGGCGTTCCGGACCGCGGACCGGCTCCTCGTGCTCGACCGCGACCGGTGGTCGGACAACGCCCGGCCACCGGTGGTGTTCCCCGACGTCTCGCCCGACGACATCGCGCTGATCTCGATGACGAGCGGCACGTCCGGCACGCCCAAGGCGGTGCTCAACACGCACCTGGGCTGCCTGTACTGCTTCGACGCCCGCTTCGACCGCTACCCCTACCGGGAGTCGTCCCGCGACGGCCTGAACGCGTTCTTCGCGTGGGAGTGCCTGCGCCCGCTGCTACAGGGCAGGTCGGCGGCGGTCATCCCGGACGACCACATCTTCGACCCGGTCCGCCTGGTCGGCACGCTCGAAGAGCACCGGATCACCCGCGCCGTGGTGCCGTCGTCGCTGTTCGAGAGCCTGCTGGACCACCCGGTGGTCGGGCCGACGCTGGCCGACCGGTTGGCGCACATGGAGATCTGGTTCCTGATGGGCGAGGTGGTGCCGACCCGCGTGGTCGACAAGGCCGCCGCGCTGCTGCCGGCCCACGTGCGGCTGGTCAACGCCTACAGCACCTGGGAATGCCTGGACGTCTCGTTCGCCGACCTGCTGCCCCGGCGGCCCGACGACGTCGCCAGGTCGCCGTTCGCCCCGGTCGGGCACGTGATCGACGGCAGTGCGGCCGTGCTGCTGAACGAACGCGGCGAGCCCGTCCCGTACGGGGGAGTGGGCGAACTCCACTTCGCCGGGCCGGGCGTCGCCGAGGGCTACCTGGACGACCCGGTGAAGACCGCCGAACGGTTCGTGCCCTGCCCGGACGTGCTGGCCGACTCGGCGTTCGCCGGCCACACGTTCTACCGCACGGGCGACCGCGCCAGGTTCCGGCCCGACGGCGGGCTGGAGATCCTCGGCCGGATCGGGGACACGGTGAAGGTGCGCGGGTTCAAGGTGTCGCTGCGCGCCGTGGAACACGTGCTGGAGGACCAGGACGGGGTCGCCCGGGTCATCGTGCGGCCGATCCTGGACAGCCGCACGGACCAGCCGACCGGCCTGCTCGCGTACGTGTTGGGAGAGCACGGAAAGCCTTCGGAGACGGTGCTGGCGAGAATGCGCGGCAAGGCCAGGCGCGACCTCCCCGAGTACTCGCGACCACGGCACTTCATCGGCCTGGAGACGCTGCCGATCAGCCGGGGCGACTCGCGCAAGCTCGACTTCTCCGCGCTGCCCCCACCGCCCGAGGAGTCCAACGAGCCCGGCGCGGGCGCGCTCACCACGATGGAGCGGCGGATCGCCCAGGCGTGGCAGGAAGTGCTCGGCACGCAACGGATCGAGCCCGACGACAACTTCTTCGACCTGGGCGGCGACTCGCTCAGCGCGGCCCGGCTGTCCGGCGTGCTGGCCGAGCGGTTCGGGATCTCGCTGCCGGTCGTCGACGTGTTCCAGTTCAGCACCGTCCGGGACATGGCCGGGCACTGCGCGGCGACCGCCGGCCCGGCCGAGGTCCGGACGAGACCGGCGCGCCGACCGCGGACCACGAAGCTGGCCGTGGTCGGGATGGCGGGGCGCTTCCCCGGAGCGTCGACCGTCGAAGCGTTCTGGGAGAACCTGAAGAACGGCACCGACTCGCTGACCGAGTTCTCCCCGGAGCTGTTGCGGCGCAAGGGTGTTCCGGACGAGTGGTCGGCGGATCCCGGGTGGGTGGCCGCCGGTCAGCTCGTGGCGGACTCGGACAAGTTCGACGCCGGGTTCTGGGGCATCGGCCGTCGTGAGGCCGTGCTGATGGACCCGCAGCACCGGGTGTTCATCGAGGTCGCGTGGTCCGCGCTGGAACAGGCCGGCTACGCCCGGCGGGACAACCCCTACCGGCGGCGGACCGGCGTGTTCGCGGCGTGCGGCATCGACGGCTACCTGATCCACCACCTGGACGGCGGCGGGCTCAAGGACCCGATGGACCCGGCCGGGCTGTTCCTGACCGAGATCGGCAACGAGAAGGACTACCTCGCCACGCGGGTCGCCTACCTGCTGGACCTCGGGGGACCGGCGATGACCGTCACGTCGGCGTGCAGCAGCGCGCTGGTCGCGGTCGCCCAGGCGGCCGAGGCGGTGATGTCCGGCCAGTGCGACATGGCCGTCGCCGGCGGGTCCGCCATCACCTTCCCGAACCTCGGGTACCGGTACGAGGACGGCCTGGTGGGCAGCGTGGACGGCCGGGTCCGCCCGTTCGACGAGGCGGCGAGCGGGACGCTGTTCGGCGACGCGTCCGGCGCGATCGTGCTCAAGCGACTGGACGACGCCGTGGCCGACGGCGACCACATCTGGGCGGTGCTGAGCGGTGTCGGCGTGTCGAACGACGGCCGGATGAAGGCCGGGTACACCGCCCCGAGTGCACGGGCGCAGTCGCAGTGCATCTCCGACGCGATCGACATGGCGGGCATCGGCTCCGAGCAGATCTCGTACGTCGAGTGCCACGCGACCGCGACGCACGTCGGCGACGCCATCGAGATCAAGGGGTTGCTGGACGCGTTCGCCGACCACCGCCGGGCCGACGCGTGGCAGACCGGGAGCTGCTCGATCGGGAGCGTGAAGGGCAACATCGGGCACGCGAACTGCGCCGCCGGGATCACCGGCTTCATCAAGACGGTGCTGTGCCTGCACAACCGGACTCTGGTGCCCACGGTCAACTACGCCACGCTCAACCCCAAGCTGGTCGACTTCGTGGACAGTGAAGGTTCTCCGTTCACGGTGCAGGAGACGTCGGGGGAGTGGAGCGTCGCCGACCCGGACACCCAGTTGCCACGGCGGGCCGGGGTGTCGAGCTTCGGTATCGGCGGCACGAACGCGCACGTGATCCTGGAGGAAGCGCCGGAGACCGCGGTCGTGGCGGCGGACCGTTCGCGGGCGCTGCACCTGGTGACGGTGTCGGCTCGCAGCGAAGGCGCGTTCC
The DNA here is from genome assembly GCA_965995405.1 of uncultured Saccharothrix sp. GTDB lineage: Bacteria > Actinomycetota > Actinomycetes > Mycobacteriales > Pseudonocardiaceae > Actinosynnema. The sequence continues at coordinate 46,606 of CBHFOL010000010.1, read as the reverse complement.
GGCGGAACGCGGAGGCGTTGGCCGGGTTCATCGTGGACCTGCCGGAAGACGAGGTCGGCCCGGCGATCCGGTCGCTCCACGTCTCGCGGGAGGCGCACACCCTCCGGTCGAGCGTGGTCGTCGTGCCGGAATCCCCTACCGGCTGGGAAGATCTGCGCCGGCTGGGCGATCGACCGCAGGCCGCCGTGCCGCCGGGTCACGTCGCCACCGTGGCGTTCGTGTTCTCCGGCCAGGGATCGCAGGCTGCCGGCATGGCGCGTGGCCTGTACCGGGGCCGGGCGGACGGCGGACGGTTCCGGCGGCATTTCGACGCGGTGTGTGAAAGCTTGGCACCCCACCTGTCGGACGATCCGGCGAACCTGATTCTCGGTGCCGACGACACGTCGGTGATGCGCCCGATCACCACACAATGCGGTTTGTTCGCGGTGGAATACGCGCTTGCGCGGACCCTGATGGACCTCGGTGTGCGGCCGGTGGCCGTTGCGGGGCACAGCATCGGCGAGTACGCCGCCGCCGTGGTGTCCGGTGTGCTGACGTTGGAGGAGGCGTCCGCGCTGGTGGCGGTTCGGGCTCGGGCGAGCGAGGACATGCTCGACCGGGGTGTGGGCATCGGCGGAATGCTCAGCGTGGTCGGCGACGAAAACAATCTCGCGGATTGGCTGACCGGGCGGAAAGACGTTTGGGTCGCCGCCGAGAATTCCTATGGACAAATAGTTCTGTCGGGGACAGAGGCGGTACTCGCGGAAGCCGCGGAATCCCTGTCCGGATCGGGTTTCACGTGCCGACCGGTGCCGGTGTCGCACCCGTTCCACAGCGACCTGATGTCCCCGGTCGCCGACCGGCTGGACGCCGCCGCTTCGGGGCTGGCGGCCCGGGGCGTGGTGGTGCCGATGGCGAGCAACCTGACCGGGTCGTGGCTCGACGCGAGCTATCGTCCGGAGACGTACTGGGGCGAGCACGTGAAGTCGACCGTCCGGTGGCGGGACGACGTGGAGCTGCTGCTCAAGTGGGAGCCGGACATCGTGCTGGAGATCGGTCCGGGCCGGGTGCTGACCAGCTTCACCGGGAAGATCCTGAAGCACCGCGAGGAATCCGGCCCGCTGCCGCTGCCCACCATGCCGGCGGTGCGGAACCCGGACGAGGACGACGAGGTCGCCTTCCTGCGGATGCTCGGGGAACTGTGGTGCCGGGGCGTCGACCTGGACTTCGCGGCGTTCCACGAGGGCGAGCCGGCCACCCACCGCGTGCTGCCCACTTACAGCTTCGACCGGACCAGCTACTGGACCAAGCCCGAGGCTTCCGTCTACGTCGACAGCGAGCCCGGTCCTGCCTTGGAACCGGGGCCGCTGGTGCGGTTCGTGAGGAAACCGGGTGTGCGGCTGAAGCTGTACTGCTTCCCGTACGCGGGCGGAAACTCCGGCGCGTTCCGGTCGTGGGCGCACACGGCACCGGCCTGGCTGGATGTCGTCGCGGTGGAACCACCCGGGCGCAACGGCCAGGACGACTCGGCGGAGTTGGCACGGCTGGCCGCCGTGATCAGGGAGGACGCCGGGACGGGCGCGGTGGCGTTCTGCGGCCTGAGCTTCGGCGCGTCGGTCGTGCTGGACCTGCTCGGCGGGCCGCTCGCCGACCTGCGCGGGCAGGTCGGGCTGGTCTCCGTGGTCGGTCGCGCGCCGATCACGGGCGAGGCCGGTGCCGACGAGCCGTTCGAGTCGTACCTGATGGTGCCGGACGACCTGCGGGACGACGCCGCGTGGCGGCGCGAGGTGCTGCCGATCCTCCGGGCTGACCTGGAGTTCGACGCCCGGTCTGCGGACCGGGTCGCGGCGCGGCCGTCGGTGCTCGACTGCCCGCTCCAGGTGCACTGCGGGACGGACGACCCGTCGTTCCCGTCGGCGTCGGCGGGGGAGTGGGCGGCCGTCACCACCAGCCCGATCGTGGACGTGCACCTCCACGAGGGTGGGCACGACTTCATGCTCCACCAACGAGACCCGATCCTGGACCAGTTGGCAGCGCTGGCCGATCGCCTGCACCCGGAGCGGACGGGGACGCCGTACGAAGTCCGCTGGGTGCCCGCGAAGATGTCCGCTGAGCCGGCCGAGGTCCCGTGGATCGACTTCGATCGCGCCGGCCTCGCTGAGTCCGTGCGGTTCCTGCGGGACCACCTGACCGGCCCGACCGCGAAAGCCGCTCTGCTGTGCCGACTGCCCGACTCGACGCCGTACGGGCACTGCGAGACGTTCCTGGAGCTGTTGAAGTCCATTGTGGACAGTGAGGTCAAGGGGCAGTTGATCCTGGTGCTGCCCGCGAACGCCGACAGCGGCCTGGTGACCGGCATGACGCGGTCGCTGGTGCACGAGGAACCGGGCCTGACCGTCCAACGCCTCCACGTCCGTGACTGGCCCACCTCCGGCCTGTCCGGGTGGATCGGCCGAGTGGCTCCGGACGAGACCGACCTGTTCCTGCGGGACGGATTCCTGTTCGCCCAACGCCTGCTGCCCGTCACCGGCCCGGAACTCCCGCCGGGAACGCTCGGCCGAACGGACCGGAGCTATCTGATCACGGGTGGCACGGGCGGTATCGGCCGGGTCGTCACCGACTGGCTGATCCACCACCAGGCTGTCGATCCGGCGCGGGTGATCGTGTCCGGCCGGACGGCTCCCGACGACCTGCGGCGCGGAGTCCGGTTCCTGGAACTGGACTTCGCACGCCCGCTCGACCCAACCGCACTCGCCGAGCAGACCGGCCCGCTGGTGGGGATCGTCCACCTCGCCGGGACGCTGGACGACGGCGTGCTGCGGAACCTGGACGCCGCCCGGTTCACGGCCGTGCTCACGCCGAAACTGGCGCTGGCCGCGCTGGTGGAACTCGGCCGCATGACCGGCGCGTCCTGGGTGGCCGCCGCTTCGTCCACCAGTGCGCTGTTCGGCGCGGCCGGTCAGGCGAACTACGCGGCGGCGAACGCGTGGATGGACGCCTACGCGATGTGGTCCGCGCCGGTCGGCGGGCCGAGCGTCGTCTCGGTCGACTGGGGAACCTGGGGCGAGGTCGGGATGGCCGCGCGCAACGCCAAGGCGCTCGACTCGGCCAGGTCCGGCGGCGAGACCCCGCTCCGACCCGGGGCCGCACTGAACCAGCTCGGGAAGGTCATCGCGGCCACGTTGTCCGGCAGCGGGAGGAACGTCGCGGTATGCGATATCGACTGGCACCAGGCTCCGTGGAGCGACTTGCCACTGGTGTCCGAACTGCCGGTACAACGGTTCGATCCGCCACCCGCCCGGGAACAGACAGCGGACACCGTGCCGGTGCGCGAGGAAGACCGCGTGCACTCGTTCCTCAGCGGTTACGTCCATCGGTGGGACGACTCCAAGCCGCTCGCCGACCTGGGGTTGGACTCGCTGGACTTCGTCCGTATCCGGGGTGATTTCGCCCGACTGTTCGGCAAGGAGGTGCCCTTGGCGCTGATCGCGAAACCCGATCAGCGACTCGGCGAACTCCACGCGCTCCTCTCGGAATTGGACGACTGACCGTGAGCGGAGGAGGACGAACAGCGGTGGATCGGGATCTCTCGCCCGTGCTGCGGGGCATCGCCGAAGGACGGCCGGCGAGTGCTGAGGAACGAAGGATCCTCGCCGAGACGGTGTGCTGCGGCCCGGTTCAGCCGGCATTCTCCACATCGGACAGTCCGGACGAAGTCGTGGCGGGCCGAATCAAGCTGCTGCACGACCTTTGGGGGCCGTTCTCCGAGTGGTGGCGCGGCTACTTCGCCGACTGCACGGCCACCGAGGTGCCGGTGGTCGGGCTGTGGGAGCTGTACCTCCCGTTCGGCCAGTGGATCGTGCACCAGAAGCGGAAGCACCGTCCCGACGAGCTGTTCATGGTGGGGTTCAACGGCAGTCCCGGCGCGGGCAAGACGGTGCTGACCAACGCGCTCACCGTCGTACTGAACCACCTCCTCGACCGGGACACCGAAGGCCAGGCGATCGCCCGCAGCGGAGACGACTGGTATCTGCGCAAGAGCGACCGCGAACCGTTGAAGGAACAGGGTTACGACCCCGGTGTGCCCGGCGTGTCGAACCGATCCCTCCCCGGCACGCACGATTTCGGCTGGCTGCTGCGGAACCTGTCGGAACTGGAGCACAGCACGCCGGACAGCGTGATCCGGATGGGCAACTTCGACAAGAAGAACGACGACCAGCCCGACCAGCCGTACGAGGTACACGGCAAAGTCGGCGTGTTCCTGTTCGACCTGTGGTTCGCGGGAGCGGAGACGACCGTCGACCCGACCGGGCTGCCGGACGGGCTCCGACGCCGGGTCGTGGAGCACCTGCACCGCTGGCAGGCGGTGTTCGACCGGATGGACGCGCTCTGGGCCTACGACTGGCCGTCGTTCGACCAGATGGTCCAGGAACGCGAAGCGCAGGAAGTCCTGGTCGCGCAGCGACGGGGCGAGCGCGGCATGAGCAGCGGGCAGATCCGGTCGTTCATGGCCTACATGATCGAACGGGCCTGGGACTGGCGGACGACGTCACCGGTCGCGCCGGACAAGGCGGTCACCTTCCGCGCCCGGCGCGACACGGAACACCGGGTGATCGCGGTACAACGAGGAGGTCGCGCATCGTGACGCAAGCCCCGAGGTCGTCATCCCACCAGCCGGTCACCCGGACGTTCGCCATGCCGGACGTCGTCCGTCAGTTCCGTGAGCTCGCGGACTCCGACCACGTCTAAGACACCGTGGTCGTCGGCGGCGGCGCGGCCGGCGCGGGCGTCCTGCGGGACATCGCGTCACGTGGCAACGGGAGCGCGCTGCTGGTCGACCGGGGTCCGTTCGGCGGTGAGACGTCGAGCAAGACCGGGAAGGCGATCCACCCGGGCATCCGGTACCTGCGGATGGGTTTCCACCGGCTGCTGCTCGCGTTCCGGCTCCGCAAGGACCCCAAGATCAAGCAGTCGTTCGCGCAGAACATCCGCTCGGCGTGGCTGGACCTGAAACTGGTCTGGTACGGCACCCGGGAGCGGAAGATCCTGATGGACACCACCGGGGACACCGTGGAGGAGATCCCCAACGTCGTGTTCGTGTTCGAGGACAGCCCGGAGCGCAAACCGGCGGTGTTCTTCGGCATCACGCTCTACGACCTGTTCACGATGGTGTGGGCGTGGTGCGGCCTCTCGCCCAGGGGTACCAAGGTGAAGCTGTTCCGGGACGGGAAGTCGGTGCACCGCAAGCTTCCGCACCTGGCGGCGGACGGTGTGCTCGGCGCGATCCAGTACTGGGACGGCAAGGCGAGCAACGACAAGATCCTGGTGCTCAAGGCGATCCGCGACGCCTACTACCGGGGCACCGACGCACATCCCATCCGCGCCTTGAGCTTTGTCGAAGTCGAGCACTACGAGTGGGACGCGGTGGGCGGCCACTTCCTGGTGACGCTGGCCCGCCGGTTCGACCACGACGACCTGCCGGAGCGGGTGACCGTGAAGGCGCACACCATCACCAACGCCGCCGGGCCGTGGGTCGACCGCGTGCGGAACCGGACGGCGGATTCGGACGACCGGCAGTCCGTCGTGTACTCGCGGGGTTCGCACCTGGAGGCGACGAACCGGTTCATCCACCAGAGCCTGACGGACAACCCGCACCTCCAGGTCGGGCTGGTGCCGCTGAACCCGGAGCGCCAGCACTACCTGCGGCCGTTCCACCAGAACGGGATCTGGTACATCCAGTGCACGACCACGGACCGCGCGCACCACGACCCGGACCTGGTGGTGCCGCTGGAGGACGAGATCGAGGAGTTGCTGCACTCCTACAACGAACTCGTCGAGGACCGGTGGAAGATCGACCGCCGGGACATCTTCCACGTCTTCTGCGGCATCCGGCCGCTGGCCCGCAGCGACGGCGGCGAGATCGCGGTCAAGGACCTCTCCCGGATGTTCAAGATCAACCGGTACCGCAGCGGCGACGGTGTCGTCCTCGACCTGCTCAACGTCAAGCTCACCGAGTTCCGCTGGGCGGGCCGCGAGGTGGTCGGGTCGATCGACCGGGAGCTGCGCCGCCGCAAGGTCAAGAAGCTCGGCCGGTCGACCACGCACCGGATGGCGTTCCTGCCGGTCGGCGACGAGGGCCGGTTCTCGGTCCACCGGGCCGACCACCCGCGCGGCGACCGGGATTACCTGCGGGAGAAGGCAAAGCACTACGTCGACTACCAGATGGCCTACAGCTACGAGGACTACCTGATGAACACGGGCGGGATCCGGGACGCCGTGGTGTTCGACGCCGAGGGCCGCTGCGACCTGGACCTCGGTGTGCTGGACCTGATCCTGGCGGAGCTGGGCGACCTGCTGGGCTGGGGGCCGCACCGCCGCCGGCAGGAGTGGGACCGGTTCAAGGAGGTCTACACCCGCAACATGGCGTACTGCGACCTCCGGGAACGGGTCCTCCACCACGATCCGGCCGGCGAGTCCGTGCGCGTGCCCGACACGAACGCAGCCGGCGTCGACTGACGGCCGGCGCCGCACTTCGGCACTCGTTTTCCACACTGGGAGGGGTCGAGCGTGTACTTCGAGCAGGACGCGAGTCTGCACCACGTCCAGGACCGGGTCGTCGCCGTCATCGGCTACGGCATCCAGGGAAAGGCCTTCGCCGCCAACTTACGCGACAGCGGAGTCCGGGTGATCGTCGGCAACCGGGACGACGAGTACCGGGAGGCCGCGATCGCGGACGGGTTCGACACCAGGTCGATCGCCGAGGCCGCCGGGAACGCGTCGATCGTCATCCTGCTGATCCCGGACGACGCCCACCCGGACGTCTTCACCACGGACATCGCGCCGCACCTCGACAACGGCGACCTGTTCGTCCTGGCGCACGGGTTCTCCATCCGCTTCAACCGGATCACGCTGCCGCCGGAGATCGACGCGGCACTGCTCGCGCCGAAGATGTTCGGCAAACCCATTCGCCGGCAGTACACCGACGGCTCGGGCGTCCTCGCGTTCATCGACGTGTTGCAGGACGCGTCCGGTGAGACGTTGGCGAAGACCCTCGGGATCGCGAAAGCCGTCGGGTTCACCCGGTACGGCGTCATGCCGGTGTCGCACGCCACCGAAACGGAACTCGACCTGTTCCAGGAGCAGTTCCTCACCCCGCTGCTGCTCGACGCGGTCCGGATCGCGTTCGAGGTGCTGGTGGAGGCGGGCTACGACCGCGTGCCGGCGCTGCTCGACATGCACGCCTCGGGCGAGATGGCCGAGATGATGATCGAGGCGGCCACGGCCGGGCTGTTCGAGGTGGTGGAACAGCAGGCGTCGCCGACGTGCCGGTTCGGCGTCCAGCGCTACCTGGGCGCGTTCATCGGCGAAGAGGTCAAGCGCAAAGGCCACGAGATCCTCGCGGACATCAAGAGCGGCGGCTTTGTCGACGCGCTGGCGAAGGAGGCCGCCGCCGACTACCCGTCCCTCACCGAATACCGGGAGAACTACCTGGCGAGCGACGTGACGAAGACGCACGACGAACTCCGGGCGCTGCTCGGTCCGGCCTAGTCGAACCGCCCGCCCCGACGAAGTGGCCGGCACACGAGAAAGGGCTGAGACCTTGAGCGAAGACAGCACGGAAATCGGACGCGTTCCGCACGACCACGATTCACTGGTGGCGACCGACGCCCGGCACCTCCTGCACCCGTGGGCGGACCTGACGACCCTGGGCACCTCGGAATCGCTGGTCATCTGCGAGGCCAAGGGCATCGAGGTCTCCGACAGCCGGGGCAAGTCGTATTTCGACGCCATCGGCGGGATGTGGTGCATCACCGTGGGCTACGGGCACCAGGAGCTCATCGACGCGATGCGGGAACAGGCCCGGAGGATGGTCTACTTCACGCCGTTCGGCGACGTCTCCAGCGCGCCCGCCGCCCGACTCGCCGGGATGCTGGCGGAACTGGCCCCGGGCGACCTGAACCGGGTCCAGTTCACCACCTGCGGCTCGACCGCCGTGGAGTCCGCCGTGCGCATCGCGCACTATTACTTCGCCAGTCGTGGGCAGTCGCGGAAGCGCCACGTGCTGTCGCGGGTGAACGCCTACCACGGGAGCACGTTCCTGGCGGCCTCACTGTCCGGGAAGGCCGCCGACCGCACGCACTTCCAGTACGAGAGCGACTGGGTGCACCACCTGGAGAGCCCCGCCTACGACCCGGACAACTCCACCGTGACGGCCGAGGAGCGGCTGGCGCAACTGGTCGACGGCATGAAGGCGACCATCGCCGACATCGGACCGGAGAACATCGCGTGCTTCATCGCGGAACCCGTGCTCGCGTCGGGCGGTGTGCTCATCCCGCCGCCGGGATACCACCGGGCCGTCCGGGAGATCTGCCGGGAGCACGACATCCTGTTCATCTCCGACGAGGTGGTCTCCGGTTTCGGCCGGCTCGGGCACTTCTTCGCCTCGGAGGCGAAATTCGGGATCGTGCCGGACATGATCGTCACGGCCAAGGGCCTGACGTCCGGGTACCAGCCGCTGGGCGCGGTGCTCATCTCCGACCGGGTCGCCGACGGCATCGCCGCTGCCGCCGACCCGGCGAAACCGGTGTTCTCCAACGGTTTCACCTACTCCGGGCACCCGGTCGCGTGCGCGACGGCCATCGCGAACATCGAGGTGATGCGGCGGGACGACATCTGCGGGCACGTCCGCGAGGTCGGCCCGTACTTCGTGGAACGGCTGCGCGAACTGCGCACGTCCCCGATCGTGGCTGCGGTGCGCGGCGACCACCTGATGGCGTGCGTGGAATGCCACGTCCCCGGTGAAGTCGGCCCCACCGCCCGGAACCAGGAACTCGCGCAACGGGTCGACGCCTACTGCGAAGCGGCGGGACTGCTGGTCCGGCCCTACGAGAACCTGTGCATCATGTCGCCGCCGCTGATCATCACCAAGGGCGAGATCGACCGGATCGTCGACATCATGGCCGATTCGCTCGCGCGGGCGGAACACGACCTGCGGACGGGTGCGATTTGTTGACCGGAGCACCTACATCACCCGCCGGGGAGCCGGGCGGCACACCCCGGGCGGACCTGGGGAGTGAAGGCATGGAAGCAGGGGTGCTCGACTGTCGCGGGCTGAGCCCGGCGCTGACGGTCTTACGCATCAAACAGGCGATGTCGGCCGACCCGGACTCCGAGTTACGGGTCATCCTGGGCGCGGAATGCGGCTGGGAGCACATCTCCGGCGCGCTCGGCGACATCGCGGGCCGCCTCCGGTACGTGAGCGAGTCGGAGCCCGCGCACTGGTGGCAGCGGCGGGACCTCGGCTACCGCGACGACCGCCTGCACTTCGGCGGGCTCGGCATGGACGAACTGGCCACGCAGGTCGGAACGCCGGCCTACGTGTGCCGGGCGGTGCGGGTGAAGGAGAACATCGAACGCCTGGCCGAGGCGATGTCCGGTGAGGGGATCGACCACCGGATCTACTACGCCATCAAGGCCAACCGGTCGACCGTGCTGCTGTCCTACCTGCGGACCCTGGACCTGTGCGGGGTGGATGTCTGCTCCTCTGAGGAGTTGCTGCACGCGCTGGGCTGCGGCTTCCCGGCCGACGCGATCTCGTTCACCGGCACGTCGCTCGGCCGGTCGGACATCGATCTCCTGGCGAGGTTCCGGCAGGTCCGGGTCAACTTCGACTCGTTGTCCTCTTTGGACCGGTTCGGGCAGGTGGCGCCGGGCCGTGAGGTCGGGCTGCGGATCAACCCCGGGATCGGGGTCGGCTACCAGGGCAACGAGCGGCTCAACTACAGCGGAGCGCCGACCACCAAGTTCGGGATCTACCGCGAGCACATCGAGGAGGCCCAGGCCATCGCCGCGCGGTGGGACCTGCGGGTCGTCCGCATCCACTTCCACGTCGGCTGCGGCTACCTGGACGCCGAACTCGACCAGCTGGAGGCCGCGCTGGACGCCGCCGACGCGTTCACCGGACACTTCCCCGACCTGCGGGAGGTGAACCTGGGCGGCGGGCTGGGCGTGCCGCACACCTCGGCGGACCGGCCGCTGGACCTTGAACGGTGGGCGGCGGCGGTGGCACGGAGGTTCGCCGGGCGGGGGCTGGTGGTGGCCGTCGAGCCCGGCGACTACCTGGTGAAGGACGCCGGTCTGCTGCTCACCACCGTGACCTACGTGGAACGCCGGCGGGACGTGCTGTTCGCCGGGCTCGACGCGGGTTTCAACCTGGCGGTGGAACCGGCGTTCTACGGGCTGCTCTGCGAACCGGTGGCGGTCGTGCCGCGCCGGGACGAGGGGACGGAGACCTACACCGTCGTCGGCAACATCAACGAGGCGCTCGACAAGTGGGCGGTCGACCACCGCATGACACGGCTGCGCGAAGGCGATTTCGTCGCGCTGCTCAACTCCGGCGGGTACGCGGCGTCCATGCGGTCCGACCACTGCCTCCGTGGCCACGCAAGGGAAATCGTCCTGATCGACCAGGACCCGGCGGGCGCCGCGCCTGCCGGGGGTCCGCAACCGCCCGGGGAGTTGGAGAGATGAGGACAGAGCGCGTGTCGCCGACGTCGACCACCACGCTGGACCGGGCCGACGGCGCCGTTCCGAGCTTCGCGTTCGACCCGACCGACCCGTGGACGCTGACGTTCCAGGCCGGGCTCGAACGGGCCGAGCTGACCGGTCGCCGGGTCTACGAGGTCGGAGTCGGCACCGGGACCAACATCGCGTTCATGTTGCGGCGCTGCGCCGCGTCCCTGGTGCTGGGCAGCGATCTCGACGCCCGGCTCCCGGTGCTGGCGCAGCGGCTCGTCGGCGAACTCGCGCCCGACCTCCAGGACCGGTTCCGGCCCATCGAGGGCTCGGTGAACCTCATCGACACGCCGGCCGCGATGGCGGAGGTGGCGAACACCGACGTCGTCGTGGGCTGTCTGCCGCAGGTGCCGGACCCCGAGGACGCGATGTACGCGGGCTTCCACCTGGCCCACCTGAAGTCGGTGGCCGGTTCCGGCCCGCGCGCGGACGACCACATCGCGCACTACTACCCGTGGACGGCGTTCCACGACTACCCGTTCAACTCGGTGGGGCTGGGGCTGATCGAGGCGCTGCTGCGGCGGGTCCGGTCGTGCGCGCCGGGTGCGCAGGTGGTGCTGACGTTCGGCTGCCGGATCGGGAAGGGCGTCCTGTCGAGCCTGTTCCGGGCCAACGGGTACCGGCCGGAGGAGCTGGCCTCGCGGATCGTCCGGCAGAACGCGCACACCGACATCTCGTTCTTCGTGGCGCTGGAGGCGGCCATGCGCGGCACCGCGTACGAGGACGAGTTCGCGTGCGAGTTCTACGCCGACCCGGAGGGCGTGCTGCGGATTTCGGCGACCGAGGCGCGGGAACTGCTGGCCGAGGACCCGACTGCCCCGGTGTACCACGAGATCTGCGTCCTCCGTGGGCACCCGCGGACCTGAACACCTCAGGCGATCTGACACCACCAATGGGGGTACTGCTGTGACGACGACACCAGGCGCGCCCGCGTTCCGCCGGATCGGACCCGGCGCGCCCTTCACGGTTCCGGTGCGGGACCGCGAGTTCCTCGCCGGCTCGGCGAACGAGCGCTTCCCGGAGTACGTGCCCGATGTCGGCGGGATGATCCCGACGCTCCAGGCGGAGCACGCCGACCGCCCCCGCGCGGTGCTCGCGGCGGCGACTCGGGACGTCGTGGACGAGGTGCTGCCGGAGTCCGGCGGCGTGCTGCTGCGCGGCCTGCCGTTGACCGACAAGGCGGGTTTCGAGCAGTTGATCGAAGACCTGGGGTACGACCGGACCGGGTACGCGGGCGGCATCGCGGTGCGGAAGCAGGATTCCGGGGTGGCGCTCAACGCCAGCCAGGAGGACCGCCGGATCACGCTGTCGCCGCACAACGAGATGGCCTACCTGCCGAACTACCCGAGGAAGATCTTCTTCTTCTGCGAGAGCGAGGCGTCGCAGGGCGGCGAGGTGCCGGTCAACGACATCCGGGAAACCGTCGGGATCATCCCGGAGGACGTCCGGGAAGTGTTCCGGGACAAGGGCATCCGCTACCACCGCAACCTCTCGCGCGACTCGTCGAACGGCGAGATGGGGTGGCGCGACACGTTCGGCACGGACGACCGGGCCGCCGTGGAGCAGCACCTGACCGCGTCCGGCTACGAGTTCGAGTGGACCGGGGACGGCGGGCTCCGCTACCACTACCGGCGGGACGCGTTCACCGCCCACCCCGAGACGGGGGAGGAACTGTGGTTCAACCAGGTCACCGAGCTGCACTGCTCATATTGGCGGTCGCACCCGGACTTCCGGCCAGACCTGGCCGACCACGACTACCCGGCGACCACGACGTACGGGGACGGGACGCCGATCGACGGTGAGCTGATCTCGTTCCTGCGCGGCGCGCTGTGGACGACCACGCGGGCGGTGAAGATGCGCCGGGGTGACGTGCTGGTGCTGGACAACCAGGTGCTCCAGCACGGTCGGTTCTCGTTCGAGGGTCCGCGCCGGCACTTCGTCAGCCTGGCCCGGTGATGCCCGGCGGGAAGCCGACGCTCAAGCCGGTGCGGCCGTGGTTCTCGTCGGGGCCGTGCGCCAAACGGCCCGGGTGGGACGTTGGCGGGTTGCGCGGGGCGTTCGTCGGCAGGTCCCATCGCGACCCGGCGGGTCAGGCGCGGCTCGCCGAGGTGATCACGCGGTCGAAGCGGATTCTCGGGCTGCCGGAGGACTACCGGGTGGCGATCGTGCCCGGGTCCGACACGGGCGCGATCGAGTTGGCGATGTGGAATCTGTTGGGGCACATCGGGGTCGACGTGTGCTGTTGGGAGAACTTCGGGTTCACCTGGCTTGACGACATCGTGGCGCAGCTGCGGATTCCGGACGTGACCGTGCACCGGGCCGAGCGGTACGGGGCGCTGCCGGATCTGAGTCGGGTGAACTTCGACCACGACGTGGTGTTCACCTGGAACGGGACGACTTCCGGCGTGTGTGTGCCTGGTGCCGATTGGATTCCCGAGGAACGGGCGGGCCTGACGATCTGCGACGCGACCTCCGCCGTGTTCGGGATGGAGATCGACTACCGGAAGCTGGATGTCGTCACGTGGTCGTGGCAGAAGGCGTTGGGCGGTGAGGGTGCGCACGGGATGATCGCGCTGTCGCCGGCGGCGGTGGAGCGGCTGCGGGTGTTCCGGCCGGACCGGCCGTTGCCGAAGATCTTCCGGCTGGTCCGGGGCGGTGAGCTGATGGACGAGGTGTTCGACGGGTTCACCGTCAATTCGCCGTCCATGCTCGCCGTGGAGGACGCGCTGGACGCGTTGCGGTGGTGTGCTGAGATCGGTGGTCAGCCGGAGATGATCGGGCGGTCGCGCCGGAGTCTGGACGTGGTGGCGCACTGGGTCGCGGCCAGTCCGCACGTGGAGTTCCTGGCCGAGGACAAGAACACGATCTCGTCCACGAGTATCTGCCTGAAGTTCCGGCACGAGGTGTTCGACCGGCTGTCCCGCGCGGAGCGGGCTGCGTTCGTGCGGCGGGTGTGCGCGCTGATCGAGGAGAACGGTGTCGGGTACGACATCGGCTCGCACCGGGAAGCGCCGCCCGGCATCCGGATCTGGGGTGGGCCGACCGTTGACCCGGCCGATGTGGAACGGCTGCTGCCGTGGGTGGACTGGGCGTTCGCGGAGACCGTCCGGGAGTTCGGGGGAGGGTGACCGGTGGTGGTCCGATTCGTGTTTGGAGTGTTGGTCGTCAGATGACGGATTCGAGTGAGTTCGTTCGCTTCGCCGCACGGCTGGCGGACGAGAGTCGGCGGATGCTGGCCCGTGCGGCGGCGGAGCCGATCTCGGTGGACACCAAGGCGGACTACAGCTTCGTGACCGCCACGGACCGTGCCATCGAGGCGCGATTGCGTGAGCTGATCGGGGAAACCTATCCGGAGCACGGTGTCATCGGTGAGGAGTACGGTCCGCACAACGCGGACGCGGACGTGGTCTGGGTGCTGGACCCGTTGGACGGCACGGCTCCGTTCATCGCCGGGATTCCGGTGTACGGCACGCTGATCGCCGTCAGCCGGTTCGGCCGGCCGTGGATCGGGGTGCTCGACTACCCGGCGACCGCCGACCGGTGGGTGGGCGTGAGCGGCGTTTTCGCGACTCGCAACGACGTTCCGGTGCGAACGCGGCGGTGCGGTGACCTCGCGGCGGCGCTGGTGACCTGTTCCAACCCGGACTTCCTTCAGCCGGAGGACTTCCCGGCGTTCGAACGGGTCCGCAAGGCCGCCCGGTACACGCTGTACGGGGCCAGCTCGTACGCGTTCGGGCTGCTCGCGAGTGGACGGACGGACCTCGCCGTAGACAGCGGGCTGAAGGTGTACGACGTGTTCGCGCCCGCCGCCGTCATCAGCGGCGCGGGCGGTGTCGTCACGGAGTGGTCGGGCGCGGAACTGGAACTCGGTTCCGGGACGCGGATCCTCGCCGCCGGGGACCCGGAGTTGCACGCGGAGGCGCTGTTCCTGTTGGGCTGACGGGGTTTACCGGGCTGGCAGCGGGCGGCTGTCCACGATCTGCTTCATGACCAGGGTGGACGTCAGGCGCTGGATGCCGGGGAGGGCGGCGAGCTGGTCGTCCTCCAGGCGTTGGTAGGCGGCCAGGTCGGCGGTGACGACGCGCAGCAGGTAGTCGGGGTCGCCGAACAGCCGCTGGGCCTGGATGACCTGGGGGATGCGGGTGACCGCCTCCTCGAAGCGGAGCAGGGTGTTGCGGTCCTCCTGGCGCATGGTGACGAAGACCAGGGCTTGGAAGGAGAGGCCGAGCGCGTCGGCGTCCACGATCGCGCGGTAGCCCCGGATCGTGCCGGCGCGCTCCAGTTCGCGGAGCCTGCGGTGGCACGGCGAGACGCTCAGCCCGACCCGTGCCGCGAGTTCCGTGACGGTGAGGCGTCCGTCTTCCTGGAGTGCGGCAAGAATCTTCTGGTCGATGGCGTCCACGTGGTGGATCCTTCTATTTTCTGGGCGATATCGCAATAACCTGCGGCGATCTCGGGGTGTTCGTGGGTAGTTTCGGTGGTAGCACCCGATCTTCTTCGAGGAGAGCTCCGCCATGCCCGTCGGTTCCATCGCCGCTTTCTGGGGCGTCGCGCTGCTGTTGATCATCGTGCCGGGGGTGGACTGGGCGTTCACCATCAGCGCGGGGTTGCGCGGTCGTTCGGTGCTGCCCGCCGTGGGCGGTCTCGTGCTCGGCTACGCGGGTATGACCGCCGTGGTCGCGGCGGGTGTCGGCACGCTGGTGGCGCGCAATCCCGGCGCGCTCACCGCGTTGACCGTGCTCGGCGGCTGCTACCTGGTGTGGCACGGCGTGCGTACGGTCGTCTCGCCTGCTTCGCCGATCCCCTCGGCCGACCACCCGCCTGAGAGGGCCGCCGGCCCGACTGCGGCGACCGACTCCGCCGGAAGCGGCGCTGGTGGTTCGGGCGGAGTCGTTTCCGGCGCGACGAAGACCGTCGCGGCCCAGGCACCGGGGTGGGCGACGCTGCTGGAAGGGATCGGCGTCAGCGGGCTGAACCCCAAGGGGCTGCTGATCTTCGTCGCGTTGCTCCCGCAGTTCGCCGATCCGGGGCGGGCGTGGCCGATGGCCGTCCAGTTGAGCGTGCTGGGGCTGGTGTTCGTGGTGACGTGTGCGGTCTTCTACCTCGCTCTGGGATCGTTGACCCGGACCGTGCTGAACAAGCGGCCGGCGGCGGCGCGTGTGGTCAGCCGGATCTCCGGGGTGGGGATGATCCTCATCGGGGCCATGCTGATCATCGAGCGCATCACGGGTTGAGCGCGCTCATCACGTGCTTGATGCGGGTGTAGTCCTCGAACCCGTACACCGACAGGTCCTTGCCGTACCCGGAGTGCTTGAAACCGCCGTGCGGCATCTCGGCCACGAACGGGATGTGCGTGTTGATCCACACGCAGCCGAAGTCGAGCCGGGCGGACATCCGCATGGCGCGAGCGTGGTCCCGCGTCCACACCGACGACGCCAGGCCGTACCTGACGTCGTTGGCGAACCGGACGGCTTCCTCCTCGTCGGTGAACGGCTGCACCGTGATGACCGGCCCGAAGATCTCGGTCTGGCTGGCCTCGTCGTGCTGCCGCAAGCCGGACACCACGGTGGGCGCGTAGAAGTAGCCGTGCTCGCCGACCCGGTGCCCGCCGTGGTGGACGGTGGTGTGCGCGGGCAGTCGGTCCACGATGGCCGTCACCCGGGCGAGTTGGTCGGCGTTGTTCAGCGGCCCGTAGGCGACGCCGGGTTCGTCGGGACCGCCGGTCCGGGTCGCGCGGGCCTGTTCGGTGAGGGCGGCGACGAGTTCGTCGTGGATTTCGGCGGCGACCAGGACGCGGCTGGCAGCCGTGCAGTCCTGACCGGCGTTGTAGTAGGCGGCGGTGGCGATCCCCTCGGCAGCGGCGGCGATGTCGGCGTCGGCGAACACCACGACGGGCGCTTTGCCGCCGAGTTCGAGGTGGGTCCGCTTGAGGTCGCCGGCAGCGGCTTCGGCGACTTCCATGCCGGCCCGGACGGAGCCGGTGATGGCCACCATGTCCGGTCGGGGGTGGGCGACCAGGGCCCGGCCGGTGTCGCGGTCGCCGCAGATCACGTTCAGCACGCCGGGCGGGAGGAACTCGGCGCAGATCCCGGCGAGCAGGGTGGTGGTGGCGGGAGTCGTGTCGGACGGCTTGATCACGACGGTGTTGCCCGCCGCCAGCGCGGGCCCGACCTTCCACACGGCCATCATCAGCGGGTAGTTCCAGGGCGTCACCTGGGCGCACACGCCGATCGGCTCACGCCGCACGAACGAGGTGTGGCCGGCCAGGTACTCACCCGCCGAACGGCCTTCGAGCACGCGGGCCGCGCCGGCGAAGAAGCGGAAGTAGTCGGCGCAGGGCGCGATCTCCTCGTCGGCGGTGCGCTCGCGGGGCTTGCCGGTGTCCCGGCACTCGGCGTCGACCAGATCCGCGGCGCGCGCGTCGATCGCGTCGGCGATCCGGAGCAGGGCGCGCTGGCGGTCCGCGGGCGTGGTCCAGCGCCACGAGTCGAACGCGCCGGCGGCGGCGTCCACGGCGGCGTCCACATCGGCCTGGCCGGACAGCGGGGACGTCGCGTAGACCTCGCCGGTGGTCGGGTCCACGACGTCGAGCACCCGCCCGTCGGCCGCCTGGCACTGCTTGCCGTCCACGAAGTTGCCGAACACGGTCATGGTGTTTCTTCTCCCCAGCTCCCTCGACAAGACTGCTCCCCACCTCTGTAACAGAGGGATCCTCGCGGCGGTACCGGGAGTTCCGATGCCGGCGGAATTCGAGTGGCCCCGCTCGGGATCGTGCTGGTTGGCTGGGCCGGTGATCAGTCTCGACGTCTTCCGCGACCAACCGATCCTCACCGGTCCCCGGGTGCGGCTGGAGCCGTTGGGCAGCGGGCATTTCGAGGGCCTGCGGCCGATGTTCGACGATCCGGAGGGCACTCGGCTGACCGGCACCCACCAGCGGTTCACCGAGGACGAGCTGCGCCGGTGGCTCGCCACCCGGCAGAACCACCACGACCGGGCCGACTGGGCGATCGTGCGGCGCGAGGACGATGCGGTCCTCGGTGAGGTCGTCCTCAGCGAACTCGACGGGCACAACGCCTCGGTGAGCTTCCGCATCTCCCTCGTCGGCCCCGGAGTGTTCGGACGTGGCTACGGCACCGAGGCGACTCGGCTGGTCGTGGACTACGCCTTCGACGTCGTCGGCCTGCACCGCATCGGGCTGGAGGTCTTCGACTTCAACCCCCGCGCCCGACGCGTCTACGAGAAGTGCGGGTTCGTCCGCGAGGGGCTGCGCCGCGACGCCCTGCGCTGGGACGGTCGGTGGCACGACGCCGTCCGCATGGCGATCCTGTCGACCGATCCCCGGCCGGCCGGCGGATCTGTCGTGTGAACGCCTGACATGACGTGACAGCGGGCGGTTCCTACCGTTGCCGGGGAGCGTCGGCCGGGTGCCGGCGCGATTGCCGACGAAGGTGGGGGAGGACCAATGCCCGGTACCGGTCAGAGCGCGTCGACCGGGTTCTCGGTGGACCTGGAACGGCTGGAGGCGGTGGCGGACGTCGACCTCCGGTTCCTGATCGACGCGACCGCGGCGGCCGGGGCGAAGCTCCGGGACGTGCACGGCGACACCGACGACGCCTTCCGGGGCACGCAGTACCGGGGCGGGAACCGTTACGGCGACGAGTTCACCGAGACCGACCTGCTGCTGGAGACGACCATCCGGAAGCTGCACGACAACGTGACGACGGCGGCCGAGGCCGTCCGCGAGATCGCCCGCCGGTACCGCTCGGCGGACCTCGGTTCGGCGCAGCAGGTGGCCGTGATCGGGAAGGGGGCGTGATGGACCAGGAACTCCAGTGCCTGGTGGAGGAGCACGAGACGGCCGCGAACTGGCGGCGCGGGGTGGAGCGGACCACGGCGAACCTGACTCCCGTGACGGGTGCGCTCGACCTGTTCAACACCGCGCCGGACCGGTACTTCCCGTCCATCCGGGAACGTGCCGCGCTGTTGTGCGACGGCGGTGCGGAGGCCGCCGACCGGATCGCCGACCAGTTCGACCGGGCACACCGGCAGCTGACCGCGAACCTGGAGGTCGGGGTGGCGGCGGTGCGGCGGGACGCCCGGAACTGGGAGGGCAGCGCGGCCGACGACTTCGCCCGGTACGTGGACAAGGTGGAGCAGGCGTACCGGCGGACCGACGAGGCGCTGGAGGCGTTCGGGCGGATCCAGCAGGGGTTCGCGGCGCTGGTGGCGCAGGCGCGGCGGGAGGCCGTCGGGCTGATCGAGGACGCGACCGAGGTCCACCGGGAGCAGTGGGGGCGGCAGGCGGTCACGCGGGTCTTCGAGATCACCGGGTTCGTGGTGGAGGCGGTCGGGACGGCGGCGTCCGGCGGCGCGCTGCTGCCCGCGGTGCTGACCATCGCCACGTCGGCGTCGCCGTTGGTGGACGCGGTGCTGGAGGAGGACAACTCGACCAGGACGGCCGAGTCGCTGGATGTGGCGCTGGGGAAGCTGCTGGAGTACGTGGACGACCAGCAGGAGTGCTTCGTGCGGGCGGTGCGGAAGGTGCGGGAACACCTGTCCGGCGACAACCTCCCGTACGTCGACCCCGCGCCGCCGGCGATCGTCGTGGCGGACACGTTCGACCCGGACACGTTCCGGCTGCCGGACGGCACGGTGCCGGACGAGGTGATGGTGGGGGTGTCGCGTGACCCGTTGATCCCGAAGCCGACCAGGGAAGGCGATGGTGACCGGCCGTCCCGGATCGGGGCGCGGCTCGACGTGGCGTGACAGTTGCACAGGAAGTTGTGCACAGGTTATTGTGCACTCATGGGGGAACCGGATAGGGACCGGATCGCCGGCCTGGACGCCGTTCACGTGCGTCCGGGCCGGTCGTCCACGGGGAAATTCCGCAGCGCATGGCGGTCGGCCGCCGTTCTGCTGCTCATGGCGACTGCGTCCATGGCTGTTGTGCCTGCTCACGCGCAGGGGCCGACCGAAGTCGAGTTCACCAGCGACGGGAACACGCTGCACGGTCTCGTCACCGCCCCGCCCGGCGAGGGACGCCGGCCGGCGGTGGTGCTGTTGGCCGGCGCGGGCAGTTCGAGCAGGCGGGACAACCGGGCCGTCGCGGAGGCGTTCGCGGCGAAGGGCATCGTGACGCTGACCTACGACAAGCGCGCCGGCTATTCGCGGGCGACCACCTCGTTCGACGACCTGGCCCGGGACGCGATCGCGGGTGTCGACCTGCTGCGCGGCCGACCGGACGTCGATCCGGCCCGGGTGGGGGTGTGGGGCCACAGCCAGGGCGGTTGGGTCGCGCCGTTGGCCGCCACCATGTCCGACCACGTGAGCTTCGTCGTGACCGTCGCCGCGAGTGGGCTGCGGGCCGACCGCACCCAGTTGTGGAGCAACCGCACGTACCTGGCGCACGCGGGCGTCCGGCCGTCGCTGGTCGAGCCCGTCGCGATCGACCTCAGCCGGATGCTGATGGCCGTCGGGCTGTTCGGCGACACCGGCAACGACCCGGTCGCCAACCTCGAACGGGTGCGGCAGCCGGTGCTGGCGGTGTTCGGCGAGCACGACCGCTCCACCGTGCCTGGCGAGAGCCTGCGGATCTTCCGGGAAGCGTTGGACCGGGGCGGCAACCGGAACTACGCCCTGCGGGTGATCAAGGACGCCGACCACAACATGAGGCAGAGCGAGGACGGGTTCGCCGACACCGATGGCCCGTTGGCCGCCGGGTACCTCGACACCGTCACGTCGTGGATCAACGGGCTCGGCGGCACCCCGAGCCGTGTCGTCGACGAACCGCCCGGCCAGGCCGTCGAGAGTGCGCCGGTCCGACCGCTGGAGTGGTACGAATCGCCGTGGCTGCACGTGGCGGCGGTGGTCGTGATGCTGTTGGCGTTCCTGGCTTATCCGGTGGTGGCAGCCGTGCGGCGGGTCCGTGGACGGCGTGGTCGGCCGGCGGTGGCGTGGCCGTCCCGGGTGGTGGCGGCGGTGGGTCCGTTGGTCGTGTTGGGCACCGTCGGGTATCTCGGCAGTGTCGTGGTGACGGGTGCCGTGGAGGTCGACGGCGCGGTCCTCGGGCGGCCCGCGGTGTGGGCGGTGTTGCAGCTGGCCTCGGTCGGTGTCGTGGTGGCGGCGGTGGTCGCGGGTGTGCGCCGGAAGGGCGACGGCGTGCGGGTCGGCCTGCTGCTCGCGGGCACGGCGGTGTTCGTGCCGTGGGCGGCGTACTGGGGCCTGTTCACCGTGTGACACCGTTCCGAGTGGACGGATCGCACCGGGCATCCTGTGACCCACGACGTCCATCGCCGGCCGGGACAACCCGCCCGGCCTGGCTCGCGGCCACCTGGGCTTCGCGCAACACGTGTTGCGTTACGACCTCGTGGTGGACACCGGCGAGGCGACGCCCGAGGACTTGGCCGTTTCGGTGTCGAGGCGGCTCCGGTAGCGCCGGGTTGCCGTGGAGCAGCACACTTCTGGTATCCGTCCGGGAACCACCGGGTCCGGGCGGCTCGACCGTCGAGGAAGGACCGGGCGATGGCGGACGGCGGCGCGGTGGTGGTCGGGGTCGACGGCACCGAGGTGTCCGGGCACGCGGCGCAGTGGGCGGCCCGGCAGGCGGCGGCGCTCGGGCGGACGTTGGTGCTGGTGTACGCGTTGCGGACGCCGGTCTACACGCACACCTACCTGGCGATGCCCGTGGACATCACCGAGGACGAGGCCATGCGGGACTGGGCGCGGAGGATGCTCGAAGGGGTCGCCGAGCGCTGTCGGGAGCTGGGTGCCGAAGACGTGCGGACGGAAGTCGTGGCGGGTGAGCCGGCGGAAGCGGTGATGCTCGCGGCGGAACGGCCGGAGTTCGTCGTGGTCGGGCATTCCGACACCGGGGGCGTCGCGCGGTTCCTGCTCGGGTCCACGGCGGAACGGCTGGCCAGGTCGTGCCAGTGGCCGGTGGTGGTCATCCGCGAGGGCGTGTCGTCGGATGACCGGCCGGGGCCGGTCGTGGTGGGTGTGGACGATTCGGCGGAGAGCGCGCGGGCGGTCCGGTTCGCGGTGGAGTTCGCGTCCTACCGGGACGCCGAGGTGGTGGCCGTGCACGCGACCATGGCCCACGAGCACGAGCCGGTCGCTGTGGACGTCGAGGTGCGGCGGGCGTCCGGCGACCCGGTCGAAGCGCTGCTGCTCGCCGCCGCCGACGCGCGGCTGCTGGTGGTGGGCAGCCACGGCAAGGGGATGGTGCGCCGGGCGTTCGGCGGCTCGGTCAGCCACGACGTGGTCGACCGCGCCCCGTGTCCGGTGGCCGTGCTGCCGCCGGAGACGGCGCGCTGACCACCCGACCGGGGGCGTTTCGGCGTGCGGCCGGCGGGTTGCGGGTGTCCGATTGATCGTCGCGACCCGACACACCGCGAACCGGGAGGCCGATCGATGGACACTGCCGCACCCCAGAGCAGGGAGAAGACCTTCTTCGGGCACCCGAGGCCGCTGGTCAACCTGTTCGGCGTCGAGATGTGGGAACGGTTCTCGTTCTACGGGATGCAGAGCATCCTGGCGATCTACCTGTACCACTCGACGGCCAGTGGTGGGCTCGGTCTCCCGGAGTCGACGGCGGCCGGCATCGTCGGCGCGTACGGGGGATTGGTCTACCTGTCGACCATCGTCGGCGCGTGGGTGGCCGACCGGCTCGTCGGGTCGGAGCGGGTGCTGTTCGGCAGTGCGGTGCTGATCATGGTCGGGCACATCGCGCTCGCCGTGCTGCCCGGGTTCGTGGGCGTCGCCGTCGGGTTGTGCGCGGTGGCGCTGGGCAGCGGCGGGCTGAAGGCGAACGCGACGGCGATCGTCGGCTCGCTGTACGCGGAGGGCGACGAGCGCCGGGACGCCGGGTTCTCGCTGTTCTACCTGGGCGTGAACCTGGGTGCGTTCACCGGGCCGCTGCTCACCGGCCTGGCCCAGACGGAACTCGGGTTCCACTACGGCTTCGGGCTGGCGTCGGTCGGCATGGCCGCCGGGCTGGTCCAGTACTCGATCGGGCGCAAACGGATCCCCGCCGAGGCGAACGTGGTGCCGAACCCGTTGCCGCGCGAACGCCGGCCGTTGGTCGTCGTCGCCGCGCTGGCGGCCGTGGCGGTCGTCGTGGTGCTCGTGCTGACCGACGTGATCCGGCCCTCGAACCTCTCCACGGTGACGATCGCCGTCATCGTGGTCGCCGCCGTCGGCTACTTCGCGACCATCCTGTCCAGTCGGCGGATCACCACCGTGGAACGCCGCCGGGTGCTCGCGTTCGTGCCCATGTTCGTGTCGAGTTTCGTGTTCTTCGCGCTGTTCCAGCAGCAGTTCACGGTGATGTCGATCTACGTCGACCAGCGGCTGGACCGGAGCCTGTTCGGCTGGGAGATGCCGGTGTCGTGGGCGAACGCGATCAACCCGGTGTTCGTGATCCTCCTCGCGGGCGTGTTCGCGGCACTGTGGACGAAGCTGGGGCCGCGCCAGCCGTCGAGTCCGGCGAAGTTCGCGCTGGGCACCGTGCTGATGGGGTGCGCGTTCCTGCTGTTCCTGCCGATGTCGGGCAACACGGGCAACACGACGCCGCTGATCGTGCTGGTGGGGATCCTGCTCGTGTTCGGCGTGGCGGAGCTGCTGCTGTCGCCGGTCGGGCTGTCGCTGTCGACCAAGCTCGCGCCGAAGGTGTTCCACACCCAGATGATCGCGCTGAACTACCTGTCCATCGCGCTCGGCACGGCCACCGCCGGCACGCTGGCGAAGTACTACAGCGTGGACGCCGAAGGGCCGTACTTCGCGATCGTGGGCGGTGTCGCGGTGGTGTTCGGCGTGCTGCTCGCCCTGCTGTCGCCGATGATCCGCCGGTTGATGGGCGGGATCCACTGAGCGGTCCGGCGGCTCAGCTACCGGACCGGCTCAGCAGGGCATCGGCGATGGCGGTCTGGATCGGGTCGAGTGCGGTCTTGCCGTCTTCTATGTCCCACAGCGAGTTCTGGAGCACGCGGCCCAGGGTCCAGGCGGTGGCGCGCCGGCGGTCCAGGTCGAGGGTTTCGGTCAGCAGGTCGAAGCGGCGCAGGACGGCGCGGTCCGCGCGGCCGGTCGCGACGACGTCGTCCCAGCGGTTGTGCAGGGCCGGCATCAGGTCGAAGCCCGGGTCGCCGGCCAGTGGTTCGGGGTCGATGGCCAGCCACGGTTCCCGTTGCGCGGCAAGGACGTTGTCGTAGTGCAGGTCCCAGTGCAGCAGGCGGTCGCCGGGTTCGGCGAGGACTTCGGCCACGGCCGACGCGCACGTGCTGAGCAGGCGTCGGTTGGCCGGGTCGGGGAGCTGCGGCAGGGCTTTCGGGACGTCGGACAGCATGGCTGCGGCGACGTCCGCCAAGTGCCGCAGCCCGGCCGGCGCGGGCACGGCGGTCAGCCGGGCCAGCAGGCCGGCGAGGATGGCCAGCGCCTCGGTGTCGTCCGCGACGGCGGACAGCGGGCGCTCGGCGTCCAGGCGTTCCAGCAGCGTGGAGCCGCTGTCCGGGTGGTGGTCCAGCAGGCGCACGATGCCGTCGCCGCGCCACGTCCGCAGGCCGGCGACGGTGCCGCTCGACTCCTCGGTGACCGGCTGGAACCGGAGCACGGCGGGCGTGCCGTCCGCGCGGACCACCGGCAGCACCAGGGACGCCATGCCGTGCCGGGTCGGGCCGTCCGGGGTCAGTGCCCAGTGGTCGAGCAGGTCCGTGACCAGGTGGGGGAGCGCGGCGAGCCAGGCGCGTCCGGCGGCACTGTGGTGCGACGTGACCAGGACGTCCGGGATGACGATGGGAAAGGGCGTGCTCAAGACGGGAATCTCCTTCGTGGGGTGCGTGACGTCGACACGAAGGAGGTGCGGGCGGTGCCCGGCGGCCGGGCAGGCGTCAATTCATGCCCTCGACCCTACCCGAGCCGATCACCGGGGACTTGTGCTTTGTGGAGGTAGACATCTAGAGTTCTAGATGTGTCACATACGACCGAGCCCGCCGCGATGCGGGCACCCGACGCCACCGGCCGGTTCGGCCGGTTCGGTGGGCGATATCTGCCGGAAGCCCTGGTGCCCGCCGCGCGGGCGGTGGAGGAGGCGTTCCGGGAAGCGTGGTCGGACGCCGGCTTCACGGCCGAGTACCGGCGGCTGCTGGAGACCTACGTCGGCCGGCCGACGCCGGTCACCGAGTGCGCGCGGCTGTCCGAGGTGCTGGGCGTGCGGGTCCTGCTCAAACGGGAGGACCTCGCGCACACCGGATCGCACAAGATCAACAACGTGCTCGGGCAGGCGCTGCTGGCCCGGCGGATGGGCAAGCGCAAGCTCATCGCGGAGACCGGGGCCGGGCAGCACGGCGTCGCCACCGCCACGGCCGCCGCGCTGCTGGGCATGTCCTGCACCGTCTACATGGGACGCACCGACGTGCAACGGCAGGAGCTGAACGTCTTCCGGATGGAACTGCTCGGGGCCGAGGTCGTCCCGGTGGCGTCCGCGCACGGCGTCGGCACGCTCAAAGAGGCGACCAACGCCGCGCTGCGTGCCTGGGTCGCGGAGACCGAGGACACCCACTACTGCGTCGGCTCCGCGCTCGGCCCGCACCCGTACCCGTGGATGGTGCGCGAGTTCCAACGCGTCATCGGCGACGAGGCCCGCGCCCAGTGCGCTCAACGGCTGCCGGCCGCCGTGCCGGACGTGGTGGTCGCCTGCGTCGGCGGCGGGTCGAACGCCGCCGGCACCTTCGCCGGGTTCGTGGACACGCCGGCCGCGCTGGTCGGGGTCGAAGCGGCCGGCGGCAGCGCGGTCGACAAGGGTAAACCCGGTGTGCTGCACGGGTTCCGCTCGCACTTCCTCCAGGACGAGGACAGCCAGGTGCTGGAGGCGCACTCCATCTCGGCCGGCCTGGACTACCCGGGCGTAGGCCCGGAACACGTGCACCTGGCCGACCTCGGCCGCGCCCGGTACGCCGCCGTCACCGACCACCAGGCGATGCGGGCGCTCGAACTGCTCACCAGGACGGAGGGCATCCTGCCCGCCCTGGAATCGGCCCACGCGCTGGCGTGGGTGGTCGACGCCGCCGCCACCGGCGAACTGCCCGCCGGGTCGACCGTGCTGGTCACCCTGTCCGGCCGCGGCGACAAGGACGTCCAGCAGATCAGGGAGTACCTCCGATGAGCGTGGCCATCCCGCGACAGCACCTGTTCACCGCGCGGGGGCACGGGCTGCTCGTGCCGTACGTGATGGCGGGCGTGGTGCCGGACTGGCTCGACCTGGTGCGCGGCGCGGCCGACGCGGGCGCGGACGCGATCGAGATCGGCCTCCCGTTCTCCGACCCGATGCTGGACGGGCCCACCGTGCAGCAGGCTGCGGCCCGCGCGCTGGACCGGGGTGCCCGGCCGAGGCCGCTGCTGGACGAACTGGCGTCGCTCGACCTGGACGTGCCGCTGGTCGTGATGACCTACGCGAACGTGGCCGAGACCCTGGTGCCCGACCGGGGTGTGGCGGGGTTCGTGGAGTATCTCGCGGCGGTCGGCGTGCGCGGCGCGATCGTGCCGGACCTGCCCTTGGAGGAGTCCGGCGAGTACCTGGCGCGGGCGGCCGACACGGGTGTGGCCGCCGTGCTGCTCGCCGCGCCGTCGTGCGACGACGACCGGTGCCGGGCGATCGTCGCGGCGGCGTCGGGGTTCGTCTACAGCATGAGTTCGATGCGCATCACCGGGGAACGGAACGACCTCGCCGGCACGGCCCGGGCCAATGCCCGACGTCTCAAGGCGATGACGGACCTCCCCGTGGTGACCGGGTTCGGGATCTCGACCATCGAGCACGCCGTGGCCGCGTGCGCCGACGCGGACGGTGTGGTGGTGGGCTCGGCGTTCATGCGGATGCTGGTCGACGGAGCGCCGGTCGCGGACGTGGTCGACGCGGTGGGCGCGTTCCGCCGGGCGCTATCCTCGGCGCGTTCGGAGACGTGACGAGGCGGGAGTGTCCTGCGGTGGAACGGAACGGCCGTGGGGTGGGTGCGCGGGTCGCCAAGTACCTGGCGATCTACCAGGTGCTGGCGGACCGCATCGACGCCGGGCACTACCCGCCGGACGCCCCGCTGCCCGCGCAGCGCGAGCTGGCCGAGGAGTTCGACGTCTCGCTGATGACGGTCCGGCAGGCGATCCAGGCGCTGGAGGCCGACGGTCTGCTGGAGACCCGGCACGGCGTGGGCACGTTCGTGCGGCGGACGTCGTTCTCCTACGGCCTCACCGGGCTGCGCAGCCTGTCGCAGGAGCTGGTGGAACAGGGCATCGAGCTGGCGACCGAGGTGCTGTCGGCGTCGGTGGTGCCCGCGCCCGACGACGTCGCCGGCCGCCTGGGCCTGGCGTCGGACGCGTTGGTGGTGGCCGTGGAACGGCTGCGCAGCACGCCCGCCGGCCCGCTGGTGCTCCAGACGTCCTACCTGCCGCAGGCGGTGGGGGAGCGGATCGGCGTGGACGCGTTGCGTGACCACTCGCTGTACCGGCTGCTCGGTGAGTCGGGCACGCCCGTGCGGGAGGCGAGCGAAACGATCCGGGCCGTTGTGCTGACCGTCGGGCAGGCGGCGGTGCTGGGGCGGGAACCGGGTTCGCCGGCGCTGCTGAGCTGTCGGCTGAGCCGGGGCGAGCACGGCGTGCCGCTGGTGGACGACCGGGCCCTGCTGGTCGGCGACGACACCGTGATCACCGCCGAACGTGCGGCGACCGGCACGAACCTGTCGTTCGGGCACACGCCGGGCGACGGACCCCGGTACACCGCATAGACCTCGTGGCCGGCGGAGGTCCCACGCCGCCGGTCAGCGGTTGGACGACGGGAACCGGCCGCCGCGCGAGCCGAGCGCGACGAGTTCGGTGTACTGGTCCTGCCAGGACCGCTCGGTGGTCAGCAGGTCGGCGAGCCGCTGCACCCACTCCTCGGCGACCGGTGGCGTTGCCGTGGAGAGGTGCCGCCTCGTCTCCTCACGGGCGTTGAGCCACTCGTCCAGCGTGGGGCCGAGGGCAGGACCACCCGATTCTTCCGCCATGTGGCGACCGTACTGGGTGGGCCCTGCTCACGTCGCCACTGTTGGGGTACAGTCGGCCCGGTTGGGGCACGAGTGGTCGGCAGTCCGCCGGCGCGGTCCCCGATCCAGTCCGGTCCGGTGGTTTTCCGGCCGGAGACGGGAGCACCGGCTTGTCGCCGGACCTTCGGTTCTCATCGACACCTTTCGCGGCGGCTCCCGACGTGATCGCGGCAGAGGAGCAGGCGTGACGGCCACCGGACGAACTCGCGGCGCGCCCATCGACTTCGCGGAGAACAGGGCGGCGGCCGACCGGGCCGAGGCTGAGCAGCGGGTGCAGGCGGCCCGCACCGTGGCGGATCACTCGCTGGACGTGAGCGACTGCCGCGAACTGCTGTCCATGCTGGGCCTGCACAGCTCGGACCCGGACGCGGAACTGTCCCGGGATCGCCGTCGTACCAGGCAAACCTGGTGACGTCCCGGTTGTAGCCGACCGGTTACCGGCGGGCCGCCGCCGGCAGCTGTCGTGATCGACTTTGTCATCAATAGGTCACAACGGCCCTGAAACGTCCTCGCGTTCCGTAATCTCCCTCCGGGGTAGGGCGGCGCGGGACTTTTCAACGGGACGGCAATGGCGGACGTGGCACCATCGGGGCGTGTGGTCGGGGACCACTATCGGCTGGTCGAACCGTTGGACGTGGGCGGTATGGGCCGCGTCTGGCGGGCCCGGGACGAGGCCCTGCACATCGACGTGGCGATCAAGGAAGTGTGGCTGTCGCCGGCCATGCCCGCCGGCGAACGGGAGGAGCGGCTGGCCCGGGCCAAGCGCGAGGCGCGTAACGCGGCCGTGCTGCGGGACCACCCGAACATCGTCGCCGTGCACGACGTCGTCACCGAGGACGGCGTCCCGTGGATCGTGATGCGGCTGGTCACCGGGGAGTCGCTGGAGAAGCGCCTGGCGCGGGGCCCGTTGACGGCGGCCGAGGCGACCCGGGTCGCCGGCGACCTGCTGTCGGCGCTCGAAGCGGCGCACGCGGCCGGGATCGTGCACCGGGACGTGAAGCCGGCCAACGTGCTGCTGGCGGACAACGGGAACACGCTGCTGGCCGACTTCGGCATCGCCGTGCACCACGCCGACACCTCGATCACCACGACCGGGTCCCTGATCGGCTCGGTGGAGTACATGGCCCCGGAACGGCTGAACGGCAAGGACGGGCTGCCCGAGAGCGACCTGTACTCGCTGGGCGTGACGCTCTTCCAGGCGGTGGAGGGCCTGTCGCCGTTCCGTCGGGACACCCCGACGGCCACGCTCACCGCCGTGCTGCTGGAGGACACGCCGCCGCTGACCCGGGGCGGCAACCTCGCCGCGCTGATCACCCGGCTGCTGGACAAGAACCCGGACGCGCGGCCCAAGATCCCGGAGGCCAGGGCGCTGCTCGAAGCGCCGCCGTCGCCGACCGCGAAGTTCGAGCCCACGCCGCCCAAGCCGACGGCCCGGATCGAGCTGTCGCCGACACCGCCGGGTGGGGGCTACGTCGCGCCGACACCGCCGGGCGGCAGCTACGTCGCGCCACCGCCTCCGGCCCGGCCGGCGGGGAAGCTGCCGCCGCAGGCGGTGACCGTGCTGGCGGTCGTCTTCGGCCTGCTGATCGGCGGGCTCCAGTACGTGCCGGGGCTCATCGGGACGGTGCGCAGCCTGAACGGGCTGGGCCCGACCGACAGCTCGGGGTGGCCGATCACCACCACGACCGACCCGACCACCCGGGACTGGTCCACGACGACCTCCGACTACTACCCGACCACGACCACCACCACGACGACCACGCCGTCGTTCGACCCGACGAGCCTGGACCGCGAGTCCACCGACCAGACTCCGCTGACCACCGGCGCGCTGCTGGCCGACACGTTCGTGGACGAGAAGGGCGTGGAGCACAAGCTGGAGGGCGCGGACGTCCGCCAGTGCATCACCGAGTACATGAGCCAGGAGGTCCGCGACCTGCTGACCAACACCGGCTGCCGCAACTCGGTGACGGCGACGTACGTGGACCGGTCCGGCCAGATCATGACCATGCTGTGGGTCGTGCCCATGCCGGACGCCACCACCGCCCAGACCACCTACGACGCCACCGGCTCCGGCTCGTGGGGCGTGCTGTGCCCGCAGACCGGTCCCGGCGCGGAGATCTGCGACAACAACCTGGACGTCACCAAAGCCCGCCAGTCCGGCTACACGCGCCGCACCCACCGTTACCTGATCACGTCTAAGTCGCTATACATCAACCTGACCACCGACGACACCGCCACGCCGTGGCTGGACGCGGCGGCGGACCAGGCGGTGACGTCGGCCGGTCCGGAGAACCACCCGGGCAACCGCTGACCGGACTGGATCGGACTGGATCGGACTGGATCGGGCGAAGCCGGCATTCTTTCCCGTGCAATTACCCGGCGGTCGGAATCAAGCGGCCGGAATCAAGTCGGGCCGGCCACCCCGACCCAGGACGGCGGAACGGCATCGGGTCCGACCGGAGCGCGTTTGATGGTGTTCAGCGAGATCACTTCATCGGCGAGTTTGCGGCAATTGCGGCACTTTGCCAGATGTTCGTCCACAATGGACCGCCGCCTCGGTCGGAGCGCGCCCCGGGCCCAGCCGCCCAATTCGTTGACCACGTGGGTGCAGCCGGGCTGGTCAACGGGTTTCGTGACGTGTGCGTCGAGATAGGCGGCCCGCAGTGCTTCGCGCGCGCGGTGGGCGCGGGACGACACGGCGTTGGGCGAGATGTCCAGCAGCGGCGCGGCGTGTGCCGGGGACATGCCCAGGACCTCGGTGTAGAGCAGGACCTGCTGTGCGGAGGCGGGCAGGCGTTCGAAGGCGCGGATGGCGAGGCTGCGTTCGAGCAGTCCTTCGAAGGCGTGTTCGTGGTGCGGCTGGGGTGCGGCCCTGGCGCACGCCGCCTCGTCGGCCGCCGGGTCGCCGGTCAGCAGTTCCTGCGCTTCCCGGCGTTTCCGGGCCAGCGCGGCGTGGGTGATGGTGGTCAGCAGGTAGGCGCGGAACGACCTGGTCGGTCCGCCGCCGCCGAGCAGGATCTCCAGCACCCGGAGGAATCCCTCGGACACCACCTCGTCTGCTTCGGCCTGGTGTCGGGGCACCAGGTGGCGGGCGCGGGCGCGCGCGGCGGCGAGGTGTCGTTCGTAGAGCGGGCTGAACGCGGACACCGTGCCGGCCCGCACCAGCGCCATCAGTCGTTCGTCGTTCGTCGTCGAATAGTCCACTGTGGACGAAAAGGTCAACGTCCCTCCAAAGCGGGCGCGATTCTCCCGCGTCGGCGACGGTCCGGGTGTCGCCGGTGCCGGTCGGCCACGTGGACGGCCGGTCGTCCGGAGGCGTCGGGGGGTGCGGACCGCCCGGTCCGCCGTCGCCCGCGCGGGTTGCGCGACTGCTCCCACTCCAGTCGCGAATCGGCCTCGCAAATTAGCGGTACATCGAAGTAAGGGTTACATCAATGTACCAGCAAGGATGCGAAGAGTGTCAATTCGACCTCCGAGAGTGAGAAGTGCGTGGTGAGAGCGGGTGAGGTCAGCTCGCGTTATTCGGTAGCGGCGGCAGCGGCAGGTCCGGATCGAGGATCACGCCCGAGTCGCGCAACACGTTGTCCAACATGCCCCAGATCCAGTTCGCCAACCCCTCGACCAGTTCGTCCCGGCTCAGTCCGCCCGGCTCGACCGACCACCGCGCGGTGGCCGACTCGACCATGCCCACCAGGCCGAACGCCAGCGGGTCGGCCACCTCGGTGTCGACGCTGAGCAGGGTCATGTAGCGGATGAGCAGGTCGCGCAGCAGGCCGCTGATCGTGGTCCGGATGTCGGCGGCGAACTGCCGGCGACCGGGATTCGCCTCCAGCGAGCGCGAGACGACGTAGTGGTAGAGGGAGATGTTGTCGGTCATCCACACCGTGTACGTGCTGACCACCCTGGTGATGATCTCCCGGGCCGTGCCGCTGGGGCTGGTCAGTGCGGGGGTCATCTCCGCGACGATGAGCTCGGCGATGCGCTGGCCGATCGCGCTGTAGAGGTCGTCGGCGTCCTCGAAGTGGCGGTAGAGGCGGGGTCTGGCCATGCCGGCGCGTTCGGTGATCTGTTCGGTCGACACCCAGGGCCCGTGCTCGCCGATGGCGGTCAGTGCCGCCGCCACGACCCCCGCCCGTCGTTTCTCCCGCTGGCCCGCCCATCGGGCGACCCGCCCGTCCACGGGTTTGTCCTGTCCGTCACCGTCCGCCACGGGTAACAGCGTAATCACAACCGGACGATCAAAATCGACAAGTCGGTCCCGGGTCGGTGGTGATCCGCGCGACCATCCGTGCCATCGGAAGAAATGCCATGGAACACAACAGGATTGCGGCGATCCGGTGCGCGGTGTGCGTGAAGCGTCGATCTTCCGCATTTTGTGAGCGTGCCTCGGTTGGTGTTCGGTGTGGGGTGGCGGGGGTGCCTGTCCCGCGATGGCGTGACCGTGCTGCGCTTGACAGCGCGCGATGGCGATTGCTTGGCTCCGTTATGGGTTTTTCCGCTCCACCCGCCGAATCCGCGTCGGACTCCGTCGTGGACGACGTGCGGCCGGAGGTCGGGCAGCGGATCGAACGGCTGGTGTCGACGCTGTCCGGTGCGTTGTCGGCGGTCCGGTCGTGGTCGGAGCGGCAGTGCGCCGAGTGGCGACTGTTGCGCGTGCTCGCCGCGCTGAGCGAGTCGCCGCCGGCCGACCTGGAGGCGTTGGCCGCCGTCCTGGACGGACGGTCGGAGCTGCCGCCCGGGCTGCGGAGGGCGCTGGAGGAGTGCCGGGAGCGGCTCCGGTCCCTGGACGAGGCCGTCGCCGCCCGCGACCGGATGGCGGCGGTGGCCGAGGAGTTGGCCGCGTCCGACGACCTGCGGGAGATCCGGCGCACCCTGGGCGGGCTCACCGGGGACGCACCGCTGCGCCGGCAGCTCGCCCCGGATGCGGCGTCGGTCCTGGCCGTGGCGTGGACGGCGTTCGTCCAGGACGACGTGGCCGATCTGCGGAACTGGCGGCACGACAACGGGAAGCTGTTCGCCCAGCCGGTGTTCGCCGCGGCCCGCCAGTCGTGGCGGTGGATCGCCGACCAGGGCAGGCTGCCCCGGGAAGCGCCGGCCCGGCACCGGCAGCGGGACTACGTGGCGTTCACCCGGGCGCTGGTGGCGCAGCCGCTGGCGAATCCGTCCGGTGTGATCGCCGACGCGGTGTTGGCCGCGCTCGCCGTCCACCACGGCGTGACGGACGAGCCCGAGTGGACGGCCGCTACCGCCGGGTTTCGTGCGTACCTGGTGGATGCGGTGGACCGGGCGCGTTCCGGCGCGCCGGCGGACTTCTCCCTCGTCGGCCATTGCCTGCCGAACTTCGCCCCGCCGGTGCGGGTGTTGACCGAGGACCGGCGGGCGCGGCGGGACGAGCTGGTGCGGGCGTTGCGAGGGCAGGCTGATGCGCTGGCCGGCGTGTGGGACGAGCGGGCGGCGTTGGCGGCGGTGCCCGAGCTCGCCGCCGGGTTCCGGGAGGAGGTGGCGGAGCGGCTGGCCGCCGCGTCGCCGCCGGAACTGACCGGTGCGGCCGAGGCCGAGTCGCTGGCGGAACTGGTTGCGGCGGCGGGCGAGTGCGACGACGCGGAGATGTGTCGAGTGGCCGGGCAGACGCTGGCCGACTACCGCGAGGCGCAGGCCGCTCTGATGTCCGGGACGATCCACTTCGGACAGTCGGAGTTCGAGCCGTAGCGGCGGCTGTTCCGGTGCGTCGCAGGGAAGTGACTACTCGGTTGATCGCGCGCCGCGCGCGACAGTAGGGTCGGTCCGTCTCAAGACACTGTTCCCCGAAGCTCACACCGCCGGCCGTGGTGGGAATGGGGATCGCCACCATGCGGCAGGACGTCCGCGCGGAACGGAACAGGAGGCGGGGCCGCGACATGTCACCATTCGGGCCAGGGGTCGGGGAATCCGGGTTCATCGAGGTGACCGGGGCGCGCACGCACAACCTGCGGGACGTGTCGGTGCGCGTTCCGCACGGGCGGTTGGTCGCGTTCACCGGGGTCAGCGGCAGCGGCAAGACGTCGCTGGCGATCGACACCATCCACGCCGAGGCGCAGCAGCGGTATCTGGAGGGGCTGTCGCCGTTCGTGCGGCAGTACATCTCCCAGCGGGACCGGCCCAAGGTCGACCGGATCACCGGGTTGGGCGCGACCCTCGCGGTCGACCAGCGGCGGGTCAACACGAACCCGCGCTCCACCGTCGCCACCATCACCGGCATCGACGGCCACCTGGGCCTGCTGTACTCGCGGCTGCCCACGCTCGCAGACCCGGGGCTGACGCTGTCCACCGCGCACTTCGACCAGCACAGCCCGGAGGGCGCGTGCCCGCGCTGCCACGGCGTGGGCGGCGAGTGGCGCGCGGCGGTCGACCTGATCATCACCGACCCGGGTCGGCCGCTGTTCGCGGGCGCGTCGCCGTGGTTCGCGAAGTGGCGGTCGGGTGAGCACCACTTCGTGCCCGCGCTTGCCGAGAAGCGCGGTGTGGACCTGGACCTGCCGTGGCGTGAGCTGCCCGAGTCGTTCCGGCACGAGGTGCTGTACGGCACCGGCGACGAGGTGATCGACGCCGGCGTCACCGTCGAGAACAAGGCCAGGACGGGTCACTGGTCGTTCAGCGCCAGCCAGCCCATGATCGGCGCGTTGGCCGAAGTGGAACGGGTGGTCGCCAACGCCTCCACGCCCAATGCGAAACAGCGGTACCTGCCGTACCTGCGCAAGTCGCCGTGCGAGGTGTGTGGTGGCACCGGGTTCGGCGACGCGGCCCGGACGGTGACCCTGGCGGGCGTCAGCTACGAGCGGCTGGTCGACTTCGACGTGCGCGGCGTGCGGGAGTGGGTCGACCTGGTCGACGCCGAACTCGACGGGATGCTCCGCGAGGTGGCGGAGCCGCTGCTCGCGGCCCTCGTGTCCCGGCTGGACCTGTTGGCCCGGCTGGGCGTGGCGCACGTGCAGCTCAGCCGGAGCGCGGCGTCGCTGTCCGGCGGCGAGGTGCAGCGGACCCGGCTGGCCGCCCAGTTGAGCACCGAGCTGACCGGCATCACGTTCGTGCTGGACGAGCCGGGCACCGGCCTGCACCCGGCGGACAAGGCGCACCTGCTGGAGATCGCGTTCGGGCTGCGCGACGCGGGCAACACCGTGCTGCTGGTGGAACACGACCCGGAACTGGTGGCGCGGGCGGACTGGGTGGTGGACATCGGCCCCGGTGCGGGCACCGAGGGCGGTCGGCTGCTGGTCGCCGGGCCGCCTGCCGAGATCGCCGCCACCGCGGGGTCGGTGACCGGGCGGTACCTGCGGGAACGGGGCGGCCGTGTGCGTCGTTCGGTACGGCCCGTCGGGGCGGACACCGAGTGGCTGACGCTGCACGACGTGAAGGTGCACAACGTCGTCGTGGACACCGTCCGGTTCCCGCTCGGCCGACTGGTGTGCCTGACCGGGGTGAGCGGCAGTGGCAAGAGCAGCCTGCTGCGGGACGCGCTCGGCGGCGGCGTGCGGGCCGCGCTGGCGGGCGAGGGGTGCGACGCGGTGCACCGGGTGGACGGCGTGGACCGGATCGACTGGGTGGCGGTGGTCGACCAGGACCCGATCGGCCGCACGCCCCGGTCCAACCCGGCCACCTACACCAAGGCGTTCGACGTGGTCCGCAAGCTGTTCTCGGACACCCCGCGGGCTCGGGAGCTGGGCTTCACCGCGTCCTCGTTCTCGTTCAACGCGCCCGGCGGGCGGTGCGAGGCGTGCACCGGCCACGGTCGCAAGCTGGTGAACATGCACTTCCTGCCGGACGTGTGGGTGACGTGCGACGTGTGCCAGGGCCGGCGGTTCAACCCGGACGTGCTGACCGTGACCTACCAGGACCTGACGATCGACGACGTGCTCCGGCTGACCGTCGCCGAGGCGGTGGCGAGGTTCGACGCGCCGAAGCGGCTGGCGGCGACGTTGCGCGCGCTCGACCAGGTCGGTCTCGGGTACCTCCAGCTCGGGCAGAGCGCGACGGACCTGTCGGGCGGCGAGGCGCAGCGGCTGAAGTTGGCGTCGGCGATCCAGCGTGGCGCGGGTGGTTCCGGGCGGGGCCTGGTGCTGATGGACGAGCCGGTGTCCGGGCTGCACCCGGCGGACATCCAGCGCATGGTCGACGCGTTCGAGGCGCTGCTCGCGGCGGGCACCACGGTGGTGGTCGCCGAGCACGACCTGCACCTGGCGGCGGGTTCGGACTGGCTGGTGGACCTGGGGCCTGGTGCCGGTGCGCAGGGCGGCCGGGTGGTGGCCGAGGGCACGCCGGCGGACGTGGCGGAAGGTGACGGCGTGACGGCCGGGTACCTGCGCCGGGTGCGTTCCGGCGCGCCCCTGCTGACCGGGTGACGTCGTTTTTGGTAGCGGCCTCCACAAAGGACCTACTGGAAGTGTCCGGCGGCGGACTGCGTGGTCAGCAGGACGATGACCGCGACCGGCCCGAGGGTCGCCAACGCGAAGCGCAAGAGGACCACCGGGCGCAGCCAGAAGGGGAACGCGGCACTGGCCGAGGCGATGACGGCCGGCGCGTCGATCGCGCGGGCGGCGGCGTCCTCGGACTTCGCGAGCACCGCCCGCGTGTAGCGGGTCGCGAACACCTGTCCGGCGGTGACCGTGCCGACGGCGAGCAGGACGACCGGTTCGATCACCCACGACAGGATGCGGCCGGCTCCGTTCCCGGTGAGGTTGAGCCAGGCCAGTGCCGCCGATATCGCGCCGACGGCGAGCGCGAGCGCCAGTTCCGAGGGCCGTTCCACGAACCTGATGCCGTGCCGGGCGAGGACGTCGGCGGGATGTCCCTGGCGGACCACCTCCGCCTCGGCGTTGCGCTGGGCGGCGGCTCCGGTGAACCACGCGGTGATCGGGACGACCAGGAACGTGGCGGCGAGCAGGAGTTGCAGGGTGACGGCGATGGCGACGGTCGTCGGCACGGCGGGTTCTCCGTTCGGGTCCGGGGTTGGGTCGGGAGGGGGAGTGCGCATCTCGACTTGAACTAAGTTCAACACGACCGTAGAGCACTACTTGAACTAAGTGCAAGTGGCTTCCTGGGTCATGTGTCAGGGCGCTGCCTAGGGTGTGCGCCATGCCGCGCGAGACGCTGACCAAGGACCAGATCGTCCGGACCGCCATCGACCTGCTGGACGAGGAGGGCCTGGACGGGCTCAACATGCGGGCCCTCGGCAAGCGGCTCGGCGCAGCCGCCACGGCGGTCTACTGGCACGTCAAGAACAAGGACGACCTGCTCCTGCTGGCGGGCGACCACGTGTGGCACGAGATCGCGCTGCCCGACCTGGACGCGGTCGACTGGCAGACGGCCGCCGTCGCCATGGCCGCCGACCTGCACGCGATGCTGGGCAGGCACCCGTGGCTGGTGCAGGCGTTCGGCTCGCACCTGTTCTACGGCCCAGGCAAGGCCCGCTACGACGACCACAACCTGGCCGTCTACGAGGCGGCGGGGTTCGTCGGGGGAGCGGCGGACCGGGCGGCGGCGGCCGTGTTCACGTTCGTGCTGGGCAACGCGCTCGGTGTGTCCGCCAGTGCGTCGCTGACCCGGCGGCTCGACCGCGACGGCGACGCGCGGGAGCGGGTCGAGGAGGCAATGGCCAAGGCGGGCGAGATCGCGATGGGGTTCCCGCGGCTGCGTGAACGGCTCGTCACGCCGGCCGCCGAGTACAACGCGGCACCCGAACAGACATTCGACTACGGCCTGAACGCCCTGCTCGACGGAATGCGGGCCGATCTCGCGAACTCGAAAGCGGGGTGAAGCCCGAGATCTCCCGGTGATCTTCCGGTCGGCGTCGGAAGGTCGGATCAGGGGTTCGTCCGGTCCTACTGAGGCACACTCACCCGATCAGATACGACGTTTACCGGAACGGACGAATATCGGGGGCGTCTTCGCACGTCAGTAGCTTTCCGCAACCTGATTTCCGGAAATTGCCAGCGGACCGCTACTCCGTTGTGTCACTATTGGTCCGTTCGCGGGACGAGGGGCCCGTTGAACCTGACTCAGCGCAATCGGCTGAGTCGCGAGTCCGGCGGAGACAGATTCCCAGGGGAGGGAGATCATCGTGTCTACGACCACAGAGACCGAATTCCGGGGCGACGACGTCCCGAAGGGCGGCACCGCGCCCGTCGAGGTGAAGCCCGGCCAGGACCAGCGGCAGGACCAGCGGAAACAGCAGGACCACGAGCACGACCACGAGCACGGTCACGACCACGTGCACGAGGACGGCAAGCTGTCGCCGACGTGCACCGGCAACGGGTGCGTGCAGACCAAGCCGTAGCCCGGATCCTGTCGGAATCGACATCGCCCGTCGGCCGGTACTCCCGGCCGGCGGGCGCTTTTCGGTTGCGTACTGTGATGTCATGGTTGGGTGGCAGTCACCGCTACCCACGACGAGGCCGTAGTCATCCGTCAGGCGCGCGAACTGCACCGCAGTGGCGTCGACGCGTCCTGCAACGGTCAGCACCGCGAGGCAGTGCGGTTGCTGGAGCGCGGCCTGGAACTGGCCGGGACGATCGACCCGGTCGACCCGCGCACCAGAGTGGACTGGCAGGTGGCGCGGATCCGGCTGTCGTCCACGCTCGCCGCGCTGGCCGCCGAGTCCGCCGGCCCTGCCGCCGGGCTCGCCGGGCTGACCGAGGTGCGCCGGCTGATCGAGGACGTCGCAGACCCGCTGCTGCGGGAGGAGCTGTGCGGCAGCGTCGAGCACAACCGGGGTCTCCTGCTGTTGAACGCCGGCCTGATCGAGGACGGCGTCGCGGTCCTCCACGCCGCCTTGGAGCACGAGGAACGCCGGCTCGCGGCCGGCGACCCGGTGCCCTCGCTGGTCGAGCCGATCGTGAAGACGCTGTGGAGCCGGGGAACCGCGCACACCAAACTCGGGTTGGTCGGCGCGGCCCGGCAGGACCTGACCCGGGCCGCCGCGCTGGCGACCGAGTACGGGCTGCTGACCAGGGCAGCCGACGCGAGCCACGCACTGGGCCGGCTGGAACTGCGGATCGGCGACGTGCCGGCCGCCCTGCGGCGCTACGCGAACAGCGAGCGCGCCTACCGCGAGCACGACCTCGACGTGCCGCCGCTCCTCGGCCTGAACCGGGCGCAGGCGCTGATGGCCGCCGGACTGGCGGACGAGGCGGGCAACCAACTGGACAACGTGCTGCCGGTGATCCGCGCCGACGAGAGTGTCACCCGGATCCTGGCGGACGTGGAGCTGTACCGGGCGGTGGCCGCGTTCATGACCGGCGACCTCGACCTGGCGCGTGGCATGGCGTCGTCGGCGCGGCGTCGGATGCGCCAGTGGGGCTGCGAGACGTGTGTCGCCAACGCGACGCTGATCGCGTTGCGGGTGGACACCGTCGTGGCGTTGCGGTCCGGGCGGAACCTCCGCGCGCTGGCCCGGCGGGTGGAGGAGTTCGCCGCCGAGCTGCCCGAGCCCCGACTGGCGGAGCAGGCGGCGCTCGCGCGGATGCTGGCGGTGCGGCTGGAGACCCGGCGCGGCGACGTCGAGTCCGCCCAGCGCGTCCTGGACGGGGTGCCGAGGCCGGGCAAGCTCGCGCCCATCGACCACCGGATGCTGCGCCGGCTGTGCCGGGCGGAACTGGCCGTCGCGCGCGGTGACCGGACGGCGGCGCTCACCGAGATCCGGGCCGGGCTGACCGACCTCGACCACGTGCGGGACCGGATGGGCGGCCTGGAGCTGCTGTCCGGGACCGCGCTGCACGGCCGGGAGCTGACCGAGCTGGCGATGCACCTGGTGCTGGACGGCGGCAACGCCCGCACGCTGTTCGCCTGGCTGGAGCGGACCCGGGCGCAGACGTTCCGGTACGAGCCGCTGACCCGCATCGACAACCCCGAGCTGGTGGAGCGGATCGCCGAGATCCGCAGCCTCACCCAGTCGATCCACCAGGCCCAGCACGACGGCCACCCGACCGTCACGTTGCGCGCCCGCCGGGCCGAACGGCTCCGCGAGGCGAACCGGCTCGGCTGGCACGCCAGTCGTTGGGGCCGGCCGCGCCCGGTGGCCGGACTGGCCGAGGTGATGGCGCAGCTCGGCGACCGCGCCCTGGTCAGCTACGCGTCGTCGGGTGACTGCCTGGTCGCGGTGGTCGTGACGGGTGCGGACGTGCGGGTGGCCCGGCTGGGGTCGGCCGAGCGGGCGGCGGAGAGCGCCCGGATGCTCAACGCGGACCTCAACGCGCTGGCCCCGGACCACCTGCCGGGCGCGCTGGCGCGGGTGATGGAGGGATCGGCCCACAAGCAGGCGGACCGGATCGACGCGGAACTCGTCCAGCCGCTGGTGTCGTTGATCGGTGACCGGGACCTGGTGGTCGTGCCGACCGGCGCGCTGTACGCGGTGCCGTGGGGCGTGCTGCCGAGCCTGCACGGGCGGCCGACGGCCGTGGCACCGTCGGCGACCGCCTGGCTGGCCGCGGACTGCGCCGAACGGCCGCCGAACGGGCGGATCGTGCTGGTGCGCGGTCCCGAGCTGCCGGCGGCGGTGGGGGAGATCGCCAAGCTGGGGGCGCACTACGGGACGGCGGCGCTGATGTCCGGCGAGCAGGCGACGGTGTCGGCCACGTTGGCGGCGTTGGACGGTGCGGAGATCGCGCACATCGCCGCGCACGGGGTCCACGAGCCGGAGAACGCCCTGTTCTCCCGGCTCGAACTCAGCGACGGACCGTTCTACGCGCACGAGCTGGCCAACCTGACCCACCCGCCGCGCCAGGTGGTGTTGGCGTCCTGCGAGCTGGCCCTGAACCGGATCCGGCCGGGGGACGAGCCGTTGGGGTTCGCCAGTGCGCTGCTGGCGGGTGGGGCGCAGACCGTCATCGCCTCGCTGAGCCGGGTGGGCGACCAGGCGTGCGCGGCCACCATGGACTACTACCACCGCCGGCTGGCCGCCGGCGCGCCGCCTGCGGTGGCGTTGGCGGACGCGATCGCGGTGGATCCGCTGCGCCGCCCGTTCGTCTGCCTGGGCAGCGGGCAGGGCTGATTGTCCACTGTGGACCGGAGCCTGACCTGATCACACGGAGCGCAGTTGGGCGAGGGTGCCCGACAGTTCTTCGCGCAGCACCTGACCGGCCGTGTCGGCGTCGCCGCACACGATGGCGTCCACCAGTGCGGCATGGCCGGAGTCGCCGGTGTCGGGGTCCGTCGAGCGCAGGCCGAGCAGCTCCAGCAGTTCGACCAGACCCTGCCGCAGCACCGGGACGAACTCGGTGAACAGCGCGGTGAGCACCGGGTTGTGGGCGGCGGCGATCACGGCCACGTGCAGCGCGATGTCGGCCGCCACGAACTCCTCGTCACTCCCGGATCCGGCCGCCCGGCGGTCCGCCAGGGCCTGCTCCAACGCCGAGATGTCGTCATCGGTCCGGCGGCGGGCCGCCAGTCGCACGGCCTCCACCTCCACCAGCATCCGCACCTCGTAGACGTCGGTGACGGCCGCCCGTCGCAGCCGGCCGGCCCAGTCCTCGTCCGGCTGCGTGGCGACGACGAACACGCCCGCACCCTGACGTGCCTGCACCAGCCCGGCACCGGCCAGCGCCCGCAGCGCCTCCCGGACGGTCGACCGCCCGACGCCGAGCGTCTTGGCCAGCGTCGTCTCGCCGGGGAGTTTCGTGCCCACCGCCCACTCACCGGCCGTGATCTGCTCGCGGAGGCGTTCGGTGGCCTGGTCGACCAGAGGGGAGGACCGCAGCTCGCCGAGTGACATGTGACGCCCGTCTCTTGTTACTCCTCAGGTTGTCTGAGGAGTTGGTGATCGCTACCGTACCCGGTGTGTCACGTGAGCTTCTTCTCCTCGGCTGCCGCTGCGGGGCCTGATCCGACCGGCCCCCCGCAGCGGGTGCCGTGCTGCGCCGGTCGTCTCACGACCGAGTGAAAGAAGCTCCGAATGGCTGTCCCCGTCGAGACCACGGTGTTCCCCACCCTGCGCACCCCGTCCGGCGACGTGCCGGCGGACGCGCCGGAGTGGAACCGGCAACGCCCGAGCGCGATGCCGCACCACCGCTACCGGCCCGCCCACGCCCGGGTCGACGTGCCGCTGACCGACCGCACGTGGCCGTCCCGCCGGATCGAGCACGCCCCGCTGTGGGTGCCGGTCGACCTGCGCGACGGCAACCAGGCGCTGGCCGAACCCATGGACACCGCCCGCAAGCGCCGGATGTTCGACCTGTTCGTCGCCATGGGCTTCAAGGAGATCGAGGTCGGCTACCCGTCCGCCAGCCGGACCGACTTCGACTTCGTGCGCCACCTCGCGCACAGCGGCGCGGTGCCCGACGACGTGACCGTGGTCGTCTTCACCCCCGCCCGGAAGGACCTGATCGACCGGACCGTGGCATCCGTCGAAGGGCTGCCCCACGTTGTCATCCACCTGTACACGGCGACCGCGCCGACGTGGCGGAACGTGGTCCTCGGACGTTCCCGCGCCGAACTGCACCGGCTGATCCTGGACGCCGCCGGCCACCTGGTGCGGCAGGCGGACGACCGGACCCGGTTCGAGTTCTCGCCCGAGGTCTTCAACCTGACCGAACCGGACTACGTGCTGGAGGTGTGCGACAGCGTCACCGGACTGTGGGACGCGAGCCCGGACCGCCCGGTGATCCACAACCTGCCGGTGACGGTGGAGGTCGCCACCCCCAACGTGTACGCGGACCAGATCGAGTACATGGGCCGCCACCTGGCCCGCCGCGAGTCCGTGATCCTCTCCGTGCATCCGCACAACGACCGCGGCACGGGGGTCGCGTGCGCCGAACTCGCCCTGCTGGCCGGGGCGCAACGGGTCGAGGGCTGCCTGTTCGGCAACGGCGAGCGGACCGGCAACGTCGACCTGGTCACCCTGGCGCTCAACCTGTACACGCAGGGCGTGAACCCGATGATCGACTTCTCCGACATCGACGCCGTGCGGGAGGTCGTGGAGCACTGCAACCGGCTGCCGGTGCACCAACGGCACCCTTACGGCGGCGACCTCGTGCACACGGCGTTCTCCGGCACCCACCAGGACGCCATCGCCAAAGGCATGGTGCACCACGCCAAACGCGCCGCCGAACTGGGCGTGCCCGCCGATCAGGCACCGTGGGACGTGCCGTACCTGCCGATCGACCCGGCCGACATCGGCCGCACGTACGAGGAGGTCATCCGCATCAACTCGCAGTCCGGCAAGGGCGGCATCGCGCACCTCCTGCACACCCACCACGGTCTGGACCTGCCGCAGGCCATGCGGCCGGACTTCTCCCGCGTCGTCCAACGGATCACCGACGACACCGGGCGGGAGTTGACGCACCAGGAACTGTGGGAGCTCTTCCACACCACCTACATCACGCCCGCCCTGGCCCGCCCGATGTCGTGGACCACGGAGGAAACCGCGCCCGGCGAGCACCGGTTCACCTGCACCCTGGACGTCGGCGGACGGCAACGCACCCACGAGGGCTCCGGCAACGGCCCGCTGTCCGCGTTCACCGACGCGCTGGGCGCCGCCGGCATCGCGGTCGACATCCTCGCCTACGCCGAGCACGCCACCGAGACCGGACCGGGCAGCCACGCGGTGGCCTATGCCCAGTGCCGGGTGGACGGTGAGGTGTGGTGGGGATCCGGTTGGGACACCTCGATCCTGACCGCGTCCGTGCACGCTGTGCTGGCCGCCGTGAACCGGGCCAAGGCCGGTCGCCCGTGACCGAAGTGCTCCGCGCCGACAACGTGGACTTCGTCCGCGACGGCAAGACGATCCTGCGCGAGGTGTCGCTGACCGTGCGGTCGGGTGAGCACTGGGCGCTGCTCGGCCCCAACGGCGCGGGCAAGAGCACGCTGCTCGGCCTGCTCGGTGCGTTCGCCCACCCGACCCGGGGCACGGTGGACGTGCTGGGCCACCGCCTGGGCCGGGTGGACATGCGCGAACTGCGTTCCCGCCTGGGCCACGTGAACCCGAGGCACGGCCCGCGCTCGCCGCTGACCGTGCGCGAGGTGGTGCTGACCGGCCTGACCAACACCGCCGAGTGGGTCCCGCGTTGGCGGCCGACACCGGAGCAGGCGGCCGAGGCCGACCGGTTGGTCGACCTGCTCGGCCTGACCGACCGGGCGGCGGCGACCTGGCCCGTGCTGTCCCAGGGCGAACGCGGCCGGACCCTGATCGCCCGCGCCCTGATGCCCCGCCCGCGCCTGCTGCTCCTGGACGAACCCGCGACCGGGCTCGACGTGGGCGGCCGGGAACGGCTCCTGGAACGCGTCGACGCCCTCCAGCGCAGCCACCCCGACCTGGCGTCCGTCCTGGTCACGCACCACTTGGAGGAACTGCCCACCGGCACCACCCACGCCGTGCTGCTGCGCGAGGGAGCCGTCCTCGCCGCCGGGCCGGCCGACGAGGTGCTGACCGGCGACCAGGTCGGCAAGTGCTTCGACCACCCGCTCCGGCTCACCCGGACGGCGGGCCGCTGGAGCGTGCGGGCCGGCCGACCGTGATCGTTCGGGCGCGGGGACACGTCCTCGCGCCCGAACCCGCGTTCCCGCGAATGTCCGGGAGGATGATCGAGCGGTTACCCGACGGAGTCGGGGCCGGCTGGGATAACGTCGTGCCCCAGGCGTGTCGGACGATCGAAGTGGAGACCGTGGATGGCCGGGTTGACCCTCCGGGTGGACGTGGACGGTGCTGACGGGCGGGAGTTGCACAGGCTGACGACCTCGCTGTTCACCGACATCCGCCGGCTCGGCGTCGTCAACGTGGCGCGCGCGGAGGGCGAGGCCCCGCCGAACAGCAAGTCCGGCGGGGCGCAGCTGGCCGAGCTGGTCGTCACGGGCGTGCTGTCCGGGTCGACGCTCGCGGTCGTGGGCAAGGTGATCGTGGCGTTCGTCAAC
Organism: uncultured Saccharothrix sp.; assembly: GCA_965995405.1. GTDB lineage: Bacteria > Actinomycetota > Actinomycetes > Mycobacteriales > Pseudonocardiaceae > Actinosynnema. The sequence goes on along the minus strand of CBHFOL010000010.1, from coordinate 2,114 downwards.
CGGGCCAAGGATCGCAGCGTCAAGATCACCCGGGACGGCCAGACCTGGGAGTTCACCGGCATCTCGGAGAAGGACCAGCACGTCCTCGCGAAGCTCGTCGGCGCCGCCGAGGACGAACCGGCCGGGCAGTAGCGACATGGCCCGGCGCGTCGCGCTGCTGATCGCGACATCCCGTTACCTGGACCCGAAACTCACCACGCTCGACGCGGCGGTCGGCGAAGCCCAGCAGCTCTCCCAGCTCCTGCTGGACGCGGATCTCGGCGGCTTCGAGTCGGCCCCGGTCGTCATCGACGGCGGCAAGAGCGCCGTCGAACGCGCCGTCGAGGACTTCCTCCGGGACCGGGACGCCGACGACGAGGTGCTGCTCTACCTGACCGGCCACGGCCTCAAGAACGACCACGACCAGCTGTTCTTCGCGACCGCCGACACCGACACCCGCCGCCCGTACGCGACGGCCGTGCCCGGCGTGGTGCTGCGCGGCCTGCTGGACGAGTGCCAGGCCCGGTCGAAGCTGGTGCTGCTGGACTGCTGCTACAGCGGCGCGTTCACCAGGGGCCCGACGCACATGTCCGGCGAGTGGACCGCCGTTGGGCAGCAGTTCGGGCAGGGCACCTACGTGATCGCGGCGTCGAACGAACTGGAGTTCGCCTACGTCCACGAGCGCCTGGTGTACGACGAGCGCGACAAGCGGTTCTCGGCGTTCAGCGACGCGGTGCTCAAGGGCATCGCCACCGGGGCGGCGGCGCGCGGCGGCTCGGACACCATCACCGCCGACGACCTGTACGCGTTCGTGCACGACGAGGTCCGGCGGATGGGGCTGGAGCAGACCCCGACGAAGAGCGACAAGTCCGAGGGCCAGTTCCTGGTGTCCCGGGTCCGCTCGCACCGGATCGTGGTGGACGGCGACTCCGAGCCGCCCAGCCTGGCCGACCTGCTGCCGCCCGCCGCGCCGGACGTCGTGGGCGACCTCGTCTCGCCGATCGGGCAGGCCCTGCACGACCACGCCCAGGGCGAACCGGTGCTGCGGATCGACCTGGCCGGCCAGGAGGGGCATGTGGCGATCGTGGGCCGCATCTACTCCGGCAAGTCGACGCTGCTGCACACCCTCGTGGCCGGCCTGGCGCACAACCGCACGCCGGAGCAGGTGACGTTCCACTGCCTCGACGGCAGCGGCGGGTTCCGCGCGCTGCGCGACCTGCCGCACCTCAAGGACGTCCTCGCGCCGACCAAGGCACAGGCGGTGCGGAAGCTGCTGGACCGGTTGCTGCACACCGTGTCCACGCGGGACCGGATGTTCCGGGCGTACGGCATCCCGCGCACCGCCACCTACCGCGAACTGCGCAACCGGGGCGTGCTGAAGAGCGGCGACCACAGCGACATCTTCCTGGTCATCGACGGCTGGCAGCGGTTCCACGACGCGGTGCCGATGCTGGAGGAGACGGTGTGCCGGATCGCCGGCGAGGGCCTGCGGTTCGGCGTGCACGTGTTCGTCACGGCCCGGACCTGGACCGAGCTCCCGGACCGGATCACGCCGCTGCTGCGCGGCCGGATCGAGCTACAGCTGGACGACCCGCAGGAGTCCCGGATCAGCCCGGAGCTGGCGGCGACCCTGCCCGAACAGCCCGGCTGGGGCCTGTACGCGGGCCGGCGGTTCCTGAGCGCGACCGCCTACCGGGACGCCGACGAGGCCCACGTCTCCGACCTCATCCGGCGGCTGGGCGACGCGGAGTTCACCGACTGGGAGAGCGACGGGGACGACGACCCGGTCGAGCCGGTGGTGGACGTGCCCGCGCCGACGTTCCTGGAGCTGCTCGGCGTCCCGGGCGCGCCGGAGGCGTTCGACGTGCGCACGGCGTGGCGGCCCAGGCCGACGGAGCTGCGCTACCGGGTGCCGCTGGGTCTCGGTGAGCACGGCGAACCGGTGTCGCTGGACATCAAGGAAGCCGCGCTCGCGGGTGCCGGCCCGCACGGCCTGCTCGTCGGGGCCACCGGGTCGGGCAAGTCGGAGCTCCTGCGCACCCTGGTGCTGGGGCTGCTGGCGACCAACTCGTCCACCGACCTGAACATGATCCTGGTCGACTTCAAGGGCGGCGCGACCTACCGGGGGCTGGACC
>CBHFOL010000009.1:0-60089 GCA_965995405.1 uncultured Saccharothrix sp. | reverse complement strand
TCACACGGACGGGTGATCAACACCGACCAAGATCGACACCTGACGCGGAGTCCGCATACCGGCTCCCGGAGCCGGGGGCGGGGCGATGGGCCTAGGCTCGCGCTGTGATCACGTTGACCGCCCGCCTGTCCCCCTCGGCTCTCGACACCCGGCGCGGCGTCGTCCGGCTGCACCCCGAGGTGTTGGACGCGCTGGGGTTGCGTGCCTGGGACGCCGTGCGGTTGACCGGTGCCCGGGTCAGCTCGGCGCTCGCCGCCGCCAGTGACGCCGCGCCCGGCGTGGTGCTGGTGGACGACGTGACGCTGTCCAACCTCGGCGTCACCGAGGGGTCCGAGATCGTGGTCGCGCCGGTCGACGTGTCGGGCGCGCGGTCGGTCACGGTGGCCGGGTCGCGGCTGGCCAGCACGTCGCTGACGCCGGAGACGCTGCGGATGGCGTTGACCGGCAAGGTGCTCACGGTCGGCGACGCGGTGTCGCTGCTCCCCCAGGACCTCGCACCGCCGCCCGGGGTCGACGTCAGCGTGACGCGGCGGAAGCTGTCCAACGCCATCGGCATGACCTGGACCAACGAGCTGCTGACCATCACGTCCGTGGAGCCGTCCGGCGGGCCGGTCGCGGTGCAGCCGTCGACCGTCGTCGGCTGGCGGGACGGTGCGCGCACGGGTGACGCACCCGCCGTCGTCCGGGTCGCCGCAGTCGAGGAGGACGCGCCGGAGATTCCCGCCGTCGTCGTGGAGCCGGTGCCGGTCGCGGACCTGGTCGGGCAGCAGGACGCGGCACGGCGGCTCGACGAGTGGCTCGACCTCACGTTCAGCCACCCCGAGCTGTTGACCCGGCTCGGGGCCGCGCCGCGGCTCGCCGCGCTGGTCAGCGGGCCGGAAGGGGTCGGCAAGGCGACGCTGGTGCGGGCGGTGGCACACGGTGTCGGCGCGTCGGTGGTCGAACTCGCCGCGCCGAGCATCGCCGTGCTGGAGGCCAACGCGACCGCCAAGCGGCTGGCCGACGCCATCGCGTCCGCCGAGTCCCCGGCGGTGCTGCTGCTGACCGACGTCGAGGCGCTGCTGCCCGCGAACGATCCGCCGCCCGTGGCGACGGTGGTGCTGGACGCGTTGCGCACGGCGGCGTCGCAGGCCGGGTTCGCGCTGGTCGTGACGAGTGCGCACCCCGAGGCGATCGATCCCCGGCTGCGGGTTCCGGAGCTGGTGGACCGGGAACTGGTGCTGTCGCTGCCGGACGGCCTGGTGCGGACCGAGCTGTTGCGGGTGCTGCTGCGCGATGTCCCGCTTGAGTCGGATGTGGACCTCGGTGCGGTCGCCGACCGGACGCCGGGTTTCGTCGCGGCGGACCTGGTCGCGTTGCGGCGCGAGGCGGCGGTGCGGTCCGCGCTGCGGCAGCGTGACATCGACGAACCCTATGTGGCGCAACAGGATCTGATCGGCGCGCTGGACACCGTCCGGCCGATCTCCATGTCCACTTCGGACACTCTGCGCACCGGCGGCCTGACGTTGGACGACGTCGGCGACATGGCCGAGGTGAAGCAGGCGCCCCCCGAGGCCGCGCTGTGGCCGTTGCAGTACCCGGATTCGTTCGCCCGGCTGGGTGTCGAGCCGCCGCGCGGGCTGCTGCTGTACGGGCCGCCGGGGTGCGGCAAGACGTTCCTGGTGCGGGCGCTGGCGGGCACCGGGCGGCTGAACGTGCTGTCGGTGAAGGGCGCGGAGCTGATGGACAAGTTCGTCGGCGAGTCCGAGCGGGCGGTGCGCGAACTGTTCCGCCGCGCCGCCGAGGCCGCGCCGGCGCTGGTGTTCCTGGACGAGGTGGACGCGCTCGCACCGCGCCGCGGCCAGTCCGGCGACTCCGGGGTGGGTGACCGGGTGGTGGCCGCGCTGCTGACCGAACTGGACGGCGTCGAGCCGTTGCGGGACGTCGTGGTGCTCGGCGCGACGAACCGGCCGGAGCTGATCGACCCGGCGCTGCTGCGCCCGGGCAGGCTGGAGCGCCTGGTCTACGTGCCGCCGCCGGACGCGGAGGCGCGGGTCGAGATCCTGCGGGCTTCGGCGCGGAACACGCCGTTGGGGTCGGACGTGGACCTCGGGGCGCTCGCGGAGGAACTGGAGGGCTACTCGGCGGCCGACTGCGCGGCCCTGATCCGGGAGGCGGCGCTGACCGCGATGCGCGAGTCGCTCTCGGCGGCCGAGGTGACCGCTGCCCACCTGGCCGCGGCCCGAGCCGCGGTGCGTCCGTCCCTGGACCCGGCCCAGCTGGCTTCGCTCGCGGCCTACGCCGAGTCCCGGACCAACTGACGGTCGTTCGGTGCGCGCCCCGGACCCGGACCGCACGGAGGCAGCACAAAACAGGCGGGCCCTGGGGACCCCCGAATTTCATTCTCCCAGAGGGCACCGACAATTCGGCCTGCACGTAGCTTGACCAGCGGATTTGGCGCGACCGGTGCGGTTTGGCCGCCGAACCGGTGCGGACTCGGAACTCGCCGGCGACTCAGAACTTGCCGGACGGGCCCTGGTAGTCGTTGGTCGCGATGACGATGATGCCCGGGTGCGCGTCCTGGATGCCGTCGAACCGGGGCTTGGCCTCGGCCTTCAGCGCCTCGGCCAGTTGCCGCGCGGACGCCTCCTCGTCGGTTCCCGGACGGAAGTAGACCGTGGTGGTCGGGATCCGGCCCTGGCCTTCGGAGTAGTTGCCGTACCCGGCGACTTCCCAGCCCGCCCGACGGACGTCCTCGGACACCTTCGCCGCCAGGTCGGTGATGGTGCTGTTGTTGTAGACGCGCACCGACGGCTTGGCGGTCGCCTGAGGTGACGGGGTCACGGTGATCGTGGCGACCGGCGGGGCTGTGGTGGTCGGGGCGACCGGTGTGGTGGGTGCGGCCGTCGTGGTGGGCTGGGCCGGGTCGCTGCCCGACTGGCTCGTGGTGGTCTGGCCGCCGGGCTGTTCACCGGTCTGCTGGGCACCGCTCTGCGTAGCGCCCGTCTGTTGCGCGCCCGCGTCGTCGCCGCCGGTGAACAGGCTGGTCACGCCGATCACCAGGGCCACGGCCGCCACGCCGATCAGGGCGAAGCCCGCGGCACGGGCGGGGTGGGCGGAGCCGGTCGATTCGGGATTGGTCATCGGCGCTCGACACCCAGCCGCTTCGCCGCCCTGGCCCGTGCGCGGCCGGAACGCGACCGCCGCAGGCGCTTCACCAGCATCGGGTCCGCAGCCAACGCCTCTTCCTTCTCCAGCAACGCGTTGAGCAACTGGTAGTACCGCGTCGGCGACAGGTCGAACAGCTCCTTGATCGCCTGTTCCTTGGCACCCGCGTACTTCCACCACTGGCGTTCGAAGGCCAGGATCGCACGCTCCCGGTCGTTCAAACCGTCGTCCGGCTCGTGGGCCGGCGCCAGTGCCTCCGCGGCGTCCACTCTGGGCTCCTCAGCCGTGCCTGTGCGTGGGTGCCATTACATCACGTGATCTTCGTCCGGGTCGGCTCATCGGTCGGCGCGTCCCCGACAACGCGCCGGATAGGCTGCACGCCATGGCAGTTCACCCGATCGTCATCGCCGGCGAGCCCGTGCTCCACCACCCGACCAAGCCGGTCGAGGTGTTCGACGACGCGTTGCGCACGTTGATCGACGACATGTACGAGACCATGGCGGCGGCGCACGGGGTGGGCCTGGCAGCCAACCAGATCGGGATCGACCTGCGGATCTTCGTCTACGACTGCCCCGACGACGAGGGCGTCCGCTACCGGGGCGTGGTGGTCAACCCGGTGCTGGAGACCTCCGAGGTCCCGCTGGGTATGCCGGACCCGGACGACGACTACGAGGGCTGCCTGTCTGCGCCGGGCGAGTCGTACCCGACGGGGCGGGCGTCCTGGGCGAGGGTGACCGGGGTCGACGGCGACGGCAAGCCCGTGGAGGTCGAGGGCACCGGGTTCTTCGCGCGCTGCCTCCAGCACGAGACCGACCACCTCGACGGGTTCATCTACCTGGACCGGCTGGTCGGACGGCACAAGCGGGCGGCGCGGAAGATGCTCAAGGCGAACGGCTGGGGCGTGCCCGGCCTGTCCTGGGACCCCGCCACCTCCGAGGACCCGTTCGCGGACGACGAGGACGAGTAGCCCGCCACGGCGCGAAAAGCGCTGGACAGCGGGGTGACGATGGCGGCATGTGGAGCAACCTGGCCGCGTTCGTCGCGGCGTCCTTCCTGATCGCGCTGTCGCCCGGCCCCGGTACGGCGCTGGTGCTGCGACAGTCGGTCCGGGGACGCTCCGCCGCGCTGGCCACGGTGTTCGGCATGGAGGCGGCCGTCGCCGTCTGGGCGGTCGCGGCGGCGCTCGGGTTGTCCGTGCTGCTCACCGCGTCCGAGGTGGCCTACCACTCGCTGCGCATCGCGGGCGCGCTGTTCCTGGTCTACCTCGGGATCAAGGCGTTCCGGTCGGCCAGTCGGCCGCTGCCGGAGACACCGGCTCCCGCCGGGCACGCGTTCCGGGCCGGGCTGGTGGTCAATCTGGCCAACCCGAAGCTGGGCGTGTTCGCGATCTCGTTCCTGCCGCAGTTCCTGCCGGCGGACTCCGGTCGCGGCACGCTGCTGCTGTTCGCGCTGGTCTGGGTGGCCGTGGACACGGTCTGGTACCTGGTCGTGGTCGGTGTCCTAGACCGGATCCGCGGCTGGCTCACCCGTTCGCGGGTGCGGCGGGTCCTGGAGCGGGTTTCCGGCGGCGTCCTGGTCGCGCTGGGTCTTCGACTGGTGTTCGACCCGCGCTGACCGCCGCCACGGCAGCTCCGGGAACCCGGCCAGCTCGACGTGCGTCGTGCAGCCGGCCAGGTCGGCGTACGCGCCCGCGATCACGTGGGCGCGGATGCGCTGCACCTGACCCACCGTCGGCAGGTCCCCGACCAGCAGAAACGGCACCAGCAGCCGCCACGCCCGGACCACGGTCGGCCGACGTCGGTGCGGTGCGCGCAGCACGGCCCGTGCGACGCGTAAGGCGTGCTCGCCCGCCGTGATGGCGTCCGGGTAGCCCTCGTGGTCCCACGACCAGCGCAGCGCCTCGGCCGTCGCGCACCGCACGCAGTCCACCGGGCCGGTGGCGGGCTCCTTGCCGCACAGCGAGCACGACACGAGCGTCATGGCCCAGTCGGTGCACGTCCACGGGTGCCGGCCCACCTCGTCGGCGAGGACGAGTTCCGCCAGCTCACGCTCCCCCGCGCCGCCCTCGGTGAGCTGCTCGGCGGCCAGCAGCTCCTGCCAGTCGAGCAGCCAGTACTGGTCCACGAGTTCGACGCAGAACCGGCAGTCGGGGTAGCCCCGGCCCGCCAGGTCGCCGCACGACGGGCACGGCAGCACCGCCGGGGGGCGCTCCACGCGCCGCCCGCCGGGCGGGAACGGCTGGTGATCAGCCACGCGGAGAAAGGTACGCGTAAACGTGCCCCCTTGGCATCCGCACGTCCGCACCGTGAACCACCCCGCGCCCGCCCGGGCCGCCGACCGGGTCCCCTTGGCATCGGGACACCCACCTGGCTATGGTCGGTCGGACAACTCAACACACGCGGGAGCTCGCGCCTGAAGCGGGCTGAGAGGGCGGCTGGAGCGATCCGGTGCCGCCGACCGCCTGAACCTGACCGGGTAATGCCGGCGTAGGGAGGAATGTCGTGACGGCACTTGACGACCGTTCGGTGAAACCCAGCGTCACCACCGGGCCGATCTCCGGCTCGCACAAGGTCTACCGCGAGGTGGCCGACGGTGTGCGGGTCCCGCTCCGCCGGGTGGAGCTGACGAACGGCGAGCACGTCGACCTCTACGACACTTCCGGTCCGTATACCGACTCCGACGCGACCATCGACGTCCACAGTGGACTGCCCGCGCTGCGGGCGGACTGGATCGCCGCACGTGAGCCGATCGACGGGGCGGTGACCCAGCTCGCGTACGCCAAGGCCGGGATCATCACGCCGGAGATGGCCTACATCGCGGCACGCGAGAACATGAGCCCCGAGTTCGTGCGGGACGAGGTGGCCGTCGGCCGCGCCGTGATCCCGTTGAACCGGAGGCACCCCGAGGCCGAGCCGATGATCATCGGCAAGAAGTTCCTGGTGAAGATCAACGCGAACATCGGGAACTCGGCCGTCACCTCCTCCATCGAGGAAGAGGTGGAGAAGATGGTGTGGGCGTCCCGCTGGGGCGCCGACACGATCATGGACCTGTCGACCGGCAAGCGGATCCACGAGACGCGCGAGTGGATCATGCGCAACTCGCCGGTGCCGATCGGCACGGTGCCGATCTACCAGGCGCTGGAGAAGGTGAACGGCGATCCGGCGAGGCTGTCCTGGGAGGTCTACCGGGACACCGTGGTCGAGCAGGCCGAGCAGGGCGTCGACTACATGACGGTGCACGCGGGCGTGCTGCTGCGGTACGTGCCGCTGACCGCGCGCCGGGTGACGGGCATCGTGTCGCGCGGCGGGTCGATCATGGCGGCGTGGTGCCTGGCGCACCACACGGAGAGCTTCCTCTACACGCACTTCGAGGAGCTGTGCGAGATCCTGCGCGCCTACGACGTGACGTTCTCGCTCGGTGACGGGCTGCGGCCGGGTTCGATCGCGGACGCCAACGACGAGGCGCAGTTCGCGGAGCTCCGCACGCTGGGCGAGCTCACGCACATCGCCCGCGCGCACGACGTGCAGGTGATGATCGAGGGACCGGGCCACGTGCCGATGCACAAGATCGCCGAGAACGTGCGGCTGGAGGAGGAGTGGTGCGGTGAAGCGCCGTTCTACACCCTCGGGCCGCTGGCGACCGACATCGCGCCCGGGTACGACCACATCACGTCGGCGATCGGCGCGGCGCAGATCGGCTGGCTGGGCACCGCGATGCTGTGCTACGTCACGCCGAAGGAGCACCTGGGCCTGCCGAACCGGGACGACGTGAAGACCGGCGTCATCACCTACAAGATCGCGGCGCACTCGGCGGACCTCGCCAAGGGCCACCCCGGCGCGCAGGACTGGGACGACGCGCTGTCCAAGGCGCGCTTCGAGTTCCGGTGGGAGGACCAGTTCAACCTCTCTCTGGACCCGGACACGGCCCGGTCGTTCCACGACGAGACGCTGCCCGCCGAACCGGCCAAGACGGCGCACTTCTGCTCGATGTGCGGGCCGAAGTTCTGCTCGATGAAGATCAGCCAGGACGTGCGGAAGTACGCCGAGGAACGCGGACTGTCCACTGTGGAGGCGATCGAGGCGGGCATGGCGGAGAAGTCGCACGAGTTCGCCGACCACGGCAACAAGGTCTACCTGCCGGTGGTCGACTGATGGCGCTCACCCCGCCGAGGGTCCTCACCATCGCCGGATCCGATTCCGGCGGTGGTGCGGGCATCCAGGCGGACCTGCGGACGCTGTTCGCGTGCGGCGTGCACGGGATGACCGCCGTGACTGCGGTGACGGTGCAGAACTCGTTGGGCGTCAAGGGTTACACCGCGATCCCGCCCGAGGTGGTGGCCGCCCAGATCGAGGCGGTCGCCACCGACATCGGGGTGGACGCGGCGAAGACCGGGATGCTGGCGTCGGCCGAGATCATCGACGCCATCGCCGACGCCTGCGACCGGGTCCACATCGGACGGACGATCCCGTTCGTGGTCGACCCGGTCGCGGCTTCGATGCACGGCGACCAACTGCTGGCCGACGCGGCGCTGGACGCCTTCCGCACCAAGCTGTTCCCGCGTGCCACGCTCGTGACGCCGAACCTGGACGAGGTGCGGCTGCTCACCGGCATCGAGGTGCGCGACCACGCGGATCAGAGGAAGGCCGCCGAGGCGCTGTACGAGTTCGGGCCGCAGTGGGTGCTGGTCAAGGGCGGGCACCTGTGGGACGACCCGGGATGTCTCGACCTGCTGTACGACGGTCGGACCTTCACCGAGTTCCCCGGGCCGCGCTACGACGTCAAGCACACGCACGGCAGCGGTGACACCTTGGCATCGGCCATCGCCTCCCGCCTGGCACGCGGCGAGGACGTGCCCACGGCGGTGCGGTTCGGCAAGGATTTCATCGTCCGGTCGGTGGCCGCCGCGTACCCGCTCGGCGGTGGGGTGGGTCCGGTGTCGCCGTTGTGGCGCTTGGGGAACGTCTAGCTGGTCCCCGATCACGGCGGTCACGTTCACAGCGGGCCCCGATCACGGCGTGAAGCCAACCCCGGCGGAACTTGTGCGTCTTGGAAGGTATGAGTGCACGACAGGACGCGTACATCGCCGAGTTGGTGTTGAGCCAACCCGAGGTGGTCGCGGCCATGTTCTTCGGCTGCGTCGTGATCGGGGCACTGGCGTGGGGTCTGGCCCGGTGGCGCGGATGGCGGGTGGTGCCGTCCGTGCTGGCCGGGTGCGGGTTGGCGTTGGCCCTGGCGGTGACGTTGGGGCGGCCCGGAGCGCTCGATCCGGTCATCTGGACGACCGACCCGATAGGCGCGTGCGTCGCCAACGACTTCTCGCTCGGCGGGTCGTTGGCGCGGCTGAACCTGCTGATGCTCATCCCGTTCGCGTTCTTCGCCACCGTCGCGACCGGGCGTCCGCTGTCGGTGCTCGCGCTGTCCGCCGGGCTGAGCGGTTCGGTGGAACTCGTGCAGGCCACGACCGGTCTGGGCGTGTGCGAGATGCAGGACTTCTACAACAACACGGCCGGCGCGGTGGTGGGCGTGGTGACCGGCGCGCTGGTCACCGCCGTGATCGGCAGCCCGCGCACCAAGCGCGCACCCCGGGCACCCGCGGTACGCGCCGGGCACCGGGCCTGAAGCTCAGCCGGCTTCGCCGACCAGCACCTCCAACGCGGGCAGCGCGTTCACCAGGGCCGTCTGGTGCTCCGGCGACAGGTCCTCGATCCGGCGCTGCAACTCGCGCACCCGCGCGGACCGGACGCCGGACACCATGGTCTCGCCCTCCGGGGTCGGGGTGGCGAGCCAGGCCCGGCCGTCCTGCGGATCGGGTTCCCGGCGCACGTAGCCGGCCTCCACCAGGGCCGCGACGATCCGGGACAGCGTGGGCGGCGCCACGCCCTCCTTGGCGGCCAGGTCGCCCAGGCGCATGGGCCCGCACCGCGCGAGGGTGGCCAGCGCGGACACCGCGCCCGGTCCGAGTCCCGGGGACCCGGTGCGGCGCAGCAAGCGCGACAGCCTGCCGATCGCGAGGTACAGCCGGGCGGTGGCGTCCTCGACTTGCTCGGCAGCCACGGCACCTCCTACATACGTACGCACGACGACGGATGAAACCAGCAGCATCCATCATGCCGTGCGCCTCAGCCACCGCCCGTCGGGTGATCAACCCTCAGGCATCCGGCGCAGGACTGGACGCGTGCGCCCAGAACCGCTGCGGAATCCGGCCCGCCAACCGCGCCAACCTGCCCGCTTCCACCGCGGACCGCATCGCGGCGGCCATCCGCAGCGGGTCCTGGGCGCGGGTCACGGCAGTGGCCAAGAGCACAGCGGAACAGCCCAGTTCCATGGCCAGCGCGGCGTCCGAGGCGGTGCCGATGCCCGCGTCGAGGACCACCGGGACCTGCGCGCGGGCCACGATCAGCTCGATGTTGTGCGGGTTCCGGATGCCCAGTCCGGTGCCGATGGGCGAGCCGAGCGGCATCACGGCGGCGCAGCCGACGTCCTCCAGGCGGCGCGCCAGCACCGGGTCGTCGTTGGTGTAGGGCAGCACGACGAAGCCGTCGTCCACCAGCCGCTCGGCGGCCTCCAGCAGTTCCACCGGGTCCGGCAGCAGGGTTTGTTCGTCGGCAACGACTTCCAGCTTCACCCAGTGGGTTTCCAACGCCTCCCGGGCCAGCCGCGCGGTCAGCACGGCCTCGGCCGCGCCCCGGCAGCCCGCCGTGTTCGGCAGCACGGAGATGCCCAGCCGGCGCAACAGGTCCAGCACGCCGCCGCCGGCGGAGTCCAGGCGGCGCATGGCGACCGTGGTGAGTTCGGTGCCGGACGCGACGAGCGCCCGTTCCAGCACGGCGAGGTTGGCCGCGCCCCCGGTGCCCATGACGAGCCGGGAACCGAACTCGCGGCCCGCGATGACCAGCGGATCGTCCATCTCAGCCTCCCTGCACGGCGGTCAGCACCTCGACGGCGGCGCCGTCTGGGACGTGGGTGGACGCCCATTCCGCGCGCGGCACGACCTCGCCGTCCAGCGCGACGGCCACACCCGAGGCGGGCGCGCCCAGCACGTCGAGCACCGACGCGACGGTCGAGCCGTCCGCCAGTTCCCGTTCCTCACCGTTGATCCGAGCCTTCAACTGTCTCCTCCTTCGCGGAGCAGGGCGAGCACCCGTCGCGCGGTGACGGGCGCGAGCAGCAGTCCGTTGCGGTGGTGGCCGGTGGCGGCGAGCACGCCGGGTTCGAGCCAGTCGACGACCGGCAGGTTGTCCGGGCTGCCCGCGCGGAACCCGGCGGCGCACTCGGCGAGCGCGTACTCCGCGACGGCCGGCCACACGGTTTCCGCGTCCCGCAACAGGTCCCGGACGCCGCCGACGGTCACGTCCGGGTCGAACCCGGCCTCGTACTGGGTCGCGCCGAGCACCAGGCCGTCGGCGCGCGGCACCAGGTAGACGGGACGGCCGGACACCTGGGCGCGGATGGTGTGCGCGGGCGGCGGCAGTGCGCCGGGACGTGCGGTCAGCCGCAGGATCTCACCCTTGACGGGCCGGATCACCTCGCGCAGCGCGGGATGCAGGTCACGGCTCCACGCGCCGGCCGCGATCACCGTGACCTTTGAGTCCATTGTGGACTCGTCAGTAAAGCTTACATTGCAAGACTTACACGCCTCGCGCAACGCCTGGAGCAACGCCCTGTTGTCGACCGAGAGATCACCGGGCACCGAAAGTCCACTGCGGACCTGCGGACCGAAACCCGGTTCCAGCGCACGCAGTTCGCGCCGGGTCAGCCGGGTCGCCGAGCGCCCCAGCTTCGCCAGGTAGCCGCACAACTGTTCCAGCACTTCGGCATCGGCCGGGTCGACCGCGACCGCGAGCGTCCCCGCCCGGCTCAGCGGCACCCCGAGGTCGGCCGCGAACTCCGGCCACAGCGCCAGCGATTCCACGCCCAGCGCCAACACGTCCTCGTCACCCGGCCACGCCTCGGTGACCGGCGCGAGCATCCCGCCCGCGACCCACGACCCGCCGTGCGGCGAACCCCGGTCCACCACCTCGACCGGAAACCCGGCCCGGGCGGCGAACCACGCCACGGACAGGCCGATGACACCGCCGCCGACGACGGTCACCGCACTCGCACTCACCAAGGCACTCACGCTCCCTGCGCCGGCATGACCCGGATCAGGTTCGACGGTCGGAGCGAACCACGCTCCCTCTCAGCCCGGTGTTCTCCAGGCTCCCGTGCGGACCACGTCCACCGTAGCGCACGGTTCCGGCCGGCGGTTACCGTGCGGCCGTGCCAGGACTCGACGGAACCCAGATCAGGCGGCGACTCGCCGACGCGCGGCTGTACCTCTGCACGCCGACCCGACCGGACCTCGCGGAGTTCGCCGACGCGGCGCTCGCCGGCGGCGTGGACATCGTGCAGTTGCGGGACAAGGGCCTCGAAGCCAGGCAGGAGATCGCCGCGCTGGAGGTGCTCGCGGAGGCGTGCGACCGGCACGGCGCGCTGCTCGCGGTGAACGACCGGGCGGACGTGGCGCTGGCCGTGGACGCGGACGTGCTGCACCTGGGCCAGGACGACCTGCCGGTCCCGACCGCCCGCCGGATCGTCGGCGACGACGTCGTGATCGGCCGGTCGACCCACGACGTCGAGCAGGCCCGGAAGGCGTCTACAGAGCCCGGCGTGGACTACTTCTGCACGGGTCCGTGCTGGCCGACCCCGACCAAGCCCGGCCGACCCGCGCCCGGACTAGACATGGTGCGCGCCACCGCCGGGAAGACGTCCCGCCCCTGGTTCGCCATCGGCGGCATCGACCGGGAGCGGTTGTCGGAGGTCCTGGCCGCCGGCGCGGACCGGGTGGTGGTCGTGCGGGCGATCACCGCGGCGGAGGACCCCCGGGCCGCCGCCGCCTGGTTGAAACTTCAACTAAAGGGCGTACAGTCGTCCTCGTGATGCCTGTGCTGTACCTGGGCCACGGGGCTCCCCCGCTGGCCGACGACGAACGGTGGACCGGCGAGCTCAGGTCGTGGTCCACGACGCTCCCGCGCCCGGAGTCGATCCTCATCGTGTCCGCGCACTGGGAGGAGAACCCGCTCACCCTGGGCGCGACCACGACCGTGCCGCTGACCTACGACTTCTGGGGCTTCCCCCAGCGGTACTACGAGGTCACCTACGAAGCGCCGGGCGCGCCGGAGCTGGCTCAGAACGTGGCCAAGCTCGTGGACGAGCCGGTGCACCAGGACCCGGCCCGGGGCCTCGACCACGGCGCGTACGTGCCGTTGAAGGAGATGTTCCCCGAGGCGGACATCCCGGTGCTCCAGATGTCCATGCCGACCCTGGACCCGCGCCGGCTGTTCGACGTGGGCCGCAGGCTGGCCCCGCTGCGCGACCAGGGCGTGCTGATCATCGGCAGCGGGTTCATGACGCACAACCTGAGCTGCGTGGACATGCGCCAGGGCGCGGACTACCAGCCGCCCGCGTGGTCCGCCGAGTTCGACGACTGGGCCGGCCGGGCGCTGGACGCCAAGGACGTGGACGCCCTGCTGGACTTCCAGCACAAGGCGCCCGCGCCCGGCATCGCGCACCCGCGCACCGAGCACTTCGCGCCGCTGTTCGTGTCCCTCGGGGCGAGCGCCGACCAGGACGCCACGACCACCGTCGACGGCTTCTGGTACGGCCTGTCCAAGCGGTCCGTGCAGTTCGACTGACCCTTTGGAACGGGGAACACCCCTCGGGCGAAGGGGGAGGAAGCCCGAGGGGTGTTCATTCACGCGGGAACGCGGTCCGCAGGGATGGACCGCGCGCCGTGCGGTGTCAGCCGGTGACCAGCCGCAGGCTGTACGCGCTGAGGATGGGCACGAGCGGCTGGAAGTAGGTCGTGCCGCCGGACCGGCAGTTGCCGGAACCGCCCGACGTCACGCCCTGCGCCTGACCGAAGTCGGCGCCGGCCACCCACGAGCCGCCCGAGTCACCGGGCTCCGCGCAGGCGTTGGTGCGGGTCAGACCGCGCACCGAGCCCTGCGGGTAGTTCACCGTCTGGTTCTTGGCCTGGACGGTGCCGCAGCGCCACTGGGTCGTGGAGCCGGACCGGCAGATCTGCGCGCCGACGGCCGCCTCGGTGGCACCCTTCACGATCACGTTGGTGCCGTTGTAGCGGTTGACCCACGGCTGCGAGGTCCAGTCCGCATTGGTCGCGACCCACGAGTAGTCCCTCCCGGGGAAGGACGAGGCGCGGAACGTGCCTTGAGCCACGCGGTTGAAGCCGGAGGTGGTCGCGCCGGCACGGCCGCAGTGCCCGGCCGTCACGAAGCCGCCCTCCACCGAGAAGCCCACCGAGCACCGGCTGCCGGTGCCGATGTAGTACGCGTCGCCGCCGCGCGTGTCGTGCAGCGGTGTCGGCGACTGGTCGACCTCGACCACGCGCACGGTGGGGCTGATCGATTTCGCCGTGGCGAGGAACTGCTCGGCCGCCGCGTCCCGGGTGTTCCGGTTCACTTCGACGACGACCGCGTTGCCCGCGTCGTCCACCCGCCAGCCGGTCACCGACAGCGGTGCCGACAGGGTGTCCAACGCGGATTTCGCGCCGGTCAGCTCGCGGTGTGAGAGCGCGACCACCTTGGCGTCCGCGCCCAGGGCACGGACCGCGTCCGCCCGACCACTGTCCGTGACACCGACGGTCAGCCGGCCGGTCGTGCGGTCGATCCACGCGCCGGCGAATGTGTCGCCGAGCACACCGCGCGCCTTCTCCTCTTGGTCACCCGACCTGGCGTCATTCGCCAGACGGACGCGTGCTTCCTCGGCGTTTAGGCCGAGATCGCGTTCCACCGCTTGGAGCAACTCGGCCGGGTAGCTCTCCGTGTCGGAGGAGGTTGCCCCATAGGGGGCGGCAGGGTCCGCAATCGCCGGTACGCTGAGAGCTGTAGCCGTGCCGGTGGCGAGCAAGGCAGCCACCGCGAGGCGGGCCGCACTCGTGCGGTTCATCAGGCGTCTCCCTCATCTTCGGGTGCAGGGAACCCGAGAGCCTGGTTGCAGGGACCGCTCTCGGGGGCTCTAGGGGGACGGGTGGTGGGGCGGCGGCAGGGGTCGCCCCACCCCTTTTCTTTTCTCCGTCTGGTCCGGCCCGGGACGGGCGGACGGCGCGGGCAGCTCCCTCACCGCGCCTCCTTTCTCGGTCTCTACTGACCGGTACTCACCCGTTCGAGCGACGTTATCAGCCTGTTACCTATGACAGCACGGGCCATCCGAGGTCGAAGTGTGTCACAGCTCACGACCGTTTGACTGCGCTGTGTAGCGTTTGACAGTTAACTCTCACTCAAGGTAGTGACTCGATCACCGATTTGGGGTGATTTGCCAGTAGTGAACGCTGCGGCATTTCATGACCCTGACGTGTGAACGGTGCTGGGCCGACTGGGTGATACCGGCGGAGTTCCCGTTGTCGTCGGAGTAGTGGTCGACGACGGCGGTGTCGTCGTCGACGCAACCGAGGACCCACCGGTCGGCGTGGTGGTTGTCGTGGGTGACGTGGTGTTCTCCTCGGTTCGGCGCTCCGGTGCCGGCGGCGCGGCGGGCGGCTGATCCGACCGCCCGATCGGAGGAGAGGGCACCGCGGTGCCGACTACGCGATCCACGCCGCCGAATGTGATGAGGCCCACAAGGAAGACGAGGGCGGCGCTGAGTGCCGCGGCGGCCCACCGGACCTTCGTGCGTTCGATCGAGTGTTGGTAGACGACGGCCCCGACCGAGCTGACCACGCTCGCCAGTGCCGCGCCGACCACGGTCCCCGCCAGGTTGAGCCGCGTGCCGAGCACGGCGGCGGTGACCGCGCCCAACGCGCCCGCGATGACCTGCGCGGGTTTGATCTCCAGCTTGTCCATGGTGTTCGGGGGACGGCTCGTCGGCGCGGCCGGTTGGTCCGGGGTGAGGATCGTCTCGATGAGACTCGGAACTGACGTTCGCTCACATACGGGCCTATGTGGACGATGCGGTGACCGTGTCGGAGAAGGAGATCGCCGGAGCGGCGCGGTGTCAGGCCCGGACCCGGGCGGGCGGCGCGTCCACGCCGCAGCTGTGGCACTCGCGGCCGGGTTTGACGGGCCGCAGCACCCCGTTGTCCGTCCCCAACGCCATCAACCCGCCCACAGCAGCCGCCCCGGCACACACCAACAGCGCCGTCTGCCACCCAGTAGTGAGCGCGGCGGGGTCGGCGTACCGGTCGCCGGCCAGACCCGCGACGGCCGGCAGCACCGCCACCGCGACCAGGCTGCCGGTGCGGGCGACCGCGTTGTTCACCCCCGACGCCACCCCCGCGTACCGGTCGGGCGCGGCGGCCAGCACGGTCGCCGTCACCGGGGCGACCACCGCCGCAAGCCCCAGCCCGAACACCACGACCCCGGGCAGCACCCCGTCCAGGTAGCCCGCGCCGGGTTCGGCTCTCCGCAGCAGCAGCATCCCGGCCGCGATCAGCAAAGGTCCGATGACCAGCTGGATCCGAGGCCCGATCCGCTGCGCCAGCCGACCCGATCGGGCGGACAGCAGGAGCATGATCACGGTGATCGGCAGACTGGCCAGACCGGCCGCCGTCGGCGAGTAGCCGAGGGACACCTGGAGTTGCAGCACCATCAGCACCAGCACCCCGCCCAGCGCCGCGTAGACCAGGAACGTCAGCGCGTTGGCCAGCACGAATGTTCGATTCTCGAACAACCGCGGCGGCACCAGCGGGTCGTGTCCCCGGCGCTGCAACACCACGAACGAGACGAGCCCCACAACACCCACCGCAGCCGCCGTGACGACCACCACGTCGGCGCCCCGGGCGGGTGCCTCGACCAGCGCGGCGGTCACCCCCGCCAGGCCCAAAGCTCCGACTACTGATTCCAGCACGTTCGGCCGGCCGGTGAGTTCCGGGTCACGCGACTCCGGTACGTGACGCCGGGCCAGCCACACGCACGCCACCGCCACCGGCAGGTTCACCAGGAACGCCAGCCGCCACGACCACGCCTGCACCAGCAGCCCGCCGAGCAGCGGCCCGACCGCGGCGGCCACGCCGGACAGCCCCGACCAGGCCCCGATCGCCCGCGCCCGGTCGTCCGGCACGAACGCCGACTGGATGATCGCCAGCGACCCCGGGGTGAGCAGCGCCCCGCCGACGCCCTGGAGCACCCGGGCCGCGACCAGCAGCCCGGTGTTCGGCGCGAGCCCGCACAGCAGCGACGCCGCGCCGAACCACACCACGCCGAACGTGAACACCCGCCGCCGCCCGTACCGGTCCCCCAGCGAGCCCGCGACCAGGATCAACGAGGCCAGCGACAGCAGGTAGCCGTTGAGTATCCACTGGAGGCCGGTGACGTCGGCGTCCAGCTCCGCACCGATCCGGGGCAGCGCGACGTTGACGATCGTGCCGTCGAGCATCGCCATGCCCGACCCGAGGATGGTCGTCGCCAGGACGGCCCGGGCGCGCGGAGTGCCCCAGACCACAGTGTTCGCCACCGGCCCAGTGTGCCGGTGACCGACCGCCTCGGCTCAGTCCGACGGCCGGTTCAGCGTGGCGACGAACTTGTACCGGTCACCCCGGTACACCGAGCGGACCCACTCGACCGGGTTGCCCTCGGTGTCGAACGAGTGGCGGGACAGCAGCAGCATCGGCAGGCCGATGTCCGCACCCAGCAACTCGGCCTCCTCGGGCGAGGCGAGCGCGGTCTCAATAGTCTCCTCGGCGTGGCCCATCTCGACCCCGAACCGCTCCCGCAGCACCTGGTACAGCGACGCGCCCGGTGCCAGGTAGCGGCGCAGCCCCCGGAACCGGCCCAGCGCCAGGTGGGTCGTCTCGATGGCCATCGGCTCGCCGTCGGCCAGCCGCAGCCGGTGCAGCCGCAGCACCTTGGCGCCGGCCCGCACGCCGAGCAGCCGGGCGAGTTCCGCCTCGGCGGGCATCTCCGACGCCTCGATCAGCCGCGACGACGGCTGCCTGCCCTGCGCCTTCATGTCCTCTGTGTACGACGACAGCTGAAGCCGTTGCGCCACCTTGGGTTCCGCCGCGAACGTGCCCTTGCCCTGCACGCGCAGCAACCGGCCCTCGACGGTCAGTTCCGCGAGTGCCTGCCGGACCGTGGTGCGCGACACGTCGAACTCCGCCGCCAGCGAACGCTCGGTCGGGATCGGTGACCCCGGTGGCAGCGCGCGCAACAGGTCGAGCAGGTGCCGCTTGAGCCCCCAGTACTTCGGCTCGCGCTGCGCACGCGACCTGGCGTCGACACCAGATGCCGGGCTCGTCTCCAGCATTGCCTTCCTCCTCGCCCCTTGCGGCCTCGACCCTTGCCGGCGCTCCCAAGCACAGGATGCCTTGTCCACGTCGGATCGTGCGTCCGAACCCCCGACAAGAGTCCGGAAATTGATCCGATGACTTTGCAACGTCTCGGCAACGTCCTTGACATGCCCTGTGGCGAGGCACACTCTAGGCCGCATTGGTCTACACCACTTTGGGCGCTCCGGTCGCTGGGACCGGGCATTGGGAAAGGGCGCAACGTGAAGGGCTGGAGAGGACTAGCCGTCGGTGCCGCCGCACTCGCGGTGGCCGTCGCAGGCTGTGGCACGAGCACCGACAAGGGCAACAGCGGCAACAGCGGTGAGCCGAAGACGCTGACGGTCTGGTTGATGGACGGCTCCGCGCCGACCACCCTGACCGACGCGCTCAACAAGGAGTTCCAGGACTCCAACCCCGGCGTCACCGTCAAGTACGAGATCCAGAAGTGGGGCGGCATCCAGGAGAAGCTGACCACCGCGCTGACCAGCAACACCCCGCCGGACGTCATCGAGCTGGGCAACACCCAGACGGCGAAGTTCGCGTCCGAGGAGACCCTGCTCGACCTGAGCGGCGACGCCTCCAAGCTCAACGGCGACCAGTGGCTCGGCGGCCTCAAGGACTCGCTGACCTGGAACAACAAGCAGTACGGCATGCCGTTCTACGCCTCGAACCGGGTCGTGGTCTACCGGACCGACCTGTTCCAGGCGGCGGGCATCGCGGACGCTCCGAAGTCCCGTGACGAGTGGATCTCCGCGATCGAGAAGCTGAAGGCCGCGAACGCCGCCGACCCGGAGTTCCAGGCCCTCTACCTGCCGGGCCAGTCCTGGTACGCCCTGCTCTCGTTCATCTGGGACGAGGGCGGCGACGTCGCCAAGGCCCAGGGCTCCGCCTGGACCGGTGCGCTGAACACCCCCGAGGCGAAGGCCGGCCTGGACTTCTACAAGAAGCTGGTCGACACCTCCGGCACCAAGGCCCCGAAGGACAACGACGAGGCCAACCCGCAGCAGTCCGAGGTGTTCGCCAAGGGCAAGGTCGGCATGATGATCGGCCTCCCGTGGGAGCTGGCCGGCGCGGTCAAGGCCGACCCGACCCTGAAGGACAAGACCTCGGCGTTCCCGGTCCCGTCCAAGACCTCGGGCAAGACCGCTCCGGTGTTCCTGGGCGGCTCGAACGTGGCGATCCCGGCCGGCTCCAAGAACCAGGACCTGGCCAAGAAGTACCTCGAACTGCTGAGCTCCAAGAAGTACCAGGACCAGCTGGCCGAGGGCGGTTTCGTCCCGGGCACCTCCAAGGACACCGCCAAGCTCTCCTCGAACGCCGTGGGCAAGGCGCTGGCCGCGTCCTCCCCGAACGGCAAGGTCACCCCGACCACGCCGAAGTGGGCCGCGGTCGAGGCCGGGCAGAACCCGCTCAAGGACATGCTGACCGCGTACCTGACCGGCGCGAAGCCGCTGGACCAGGCCGTGGGTGACGCCAACGCCTCGCTCTCCAAGACGCTGGGCGGATGACCTCAGCATGACGGCGGTTCCCACCACCGACGCCGCCGTGCCGACTGACAAGTCGGCACGGCGGCGTGCCGCACCGGGCGGCGCGCCGCGCCGTCGGGGCAGCTCCTTCGACCGGCTGCTGCCCTACCTGCTGCTGGCCCCGGCGGTCGTCAGCATCCTCTGGCTGGTCGGCTGGCCGGTCCTGTCGCTGTTCATCACCAGCTTCCGCCAGCTCAACCTCAAGGAGCTGACCCGGGGCGAGGTCGTCTGGAAGGGGGTCGAGAACTACACCACGATCCTCGGCGACTCGACCTTCTGGTCGATCACGCTGCGCACCATCTTGTTCACGGTGGCCGTGGTCGGCGTGTCGGTGCTGGCGGGTCTGCTGATCGCGCTGCTGATGCGGCAGATCAGCCCGGTGGTCCGGATCGTCCTACAGGTGACGATGCTGCTGGCGTGGGCCATGCCGCTGATCGCGGCGACCACGGTCTACCAGTGGATCTTCGACCAGCAGTACGGCATCCTCAACAAGACCCTGGTCAAGCTCGGGTTCGACGGCTTCGCCGGGTTCAGCTGGTTCTCCACGGGCGCGTCCACGCTGTCCGTGATCGGGCTGCTGATCGTCTGGCAGGCCGTGCCGTTCCTGGCGTTCTCGCTGTACGCGGGCGCGATCGGCATCCCGCGCGACCAGTACGAGGCCGCCTCGATCGACGGCGCGACGTCCTGGCAGACGTTCCGCTCGGTGACGTGGCCCGAACTGCGCCCGCTGCTGATGATGCTGACCTTCCTGTCCACGCTGTGGGACTTCAAGGTGTTCGCGCAGATCTGGGCGTTCCGCAAGGGCGGCCCGGACGGCGGCAGCACCACCCTGCCCGTCTACCAGTACCTGGAGGGCATCTCCCAGAGCCACTTCGGCGTCGCGGCGGCCATTTCGGTCGTGATGATGCTGCTGCTGGGTCTGCTCACCTTCCAGTACCTGCGCCGGCTGATCAAGCAGGAGGGTGCGCTGTGATCGCCAAGAAAGTCTCCGCGAACGTCGGCGCGGTCCTCCTCGCACTGCTGTTCGCGTTCCCCACCTACTGGATGGTGTCCTCGGCGTTCAAGCCGACCAAGGAACTGCTGTCCAGCAGCTACGACCTGATCCCGCTCTCGGTCACCGCGGCGAACTTCTCCGCCGCGTGGAACAAGCAGGGTTTCCTCAGCTCGCTGGGCAACAGCCTGTTCGTGTCGCTCACCGCCGTGCTGGCCGCGATCGTCGTCGGTCTGCTCGCGGCGGTCGCGGTGTCCCGGATGCGGTTCAAGGGCCGCAAGGGCTTCGTGCTGATGCTGCTGGTGGCCCAGATGGCGCCGTTCGAGGCGCTGCTGATCCCGATGTTCCTGCTGATGCGGGACCTGGACCTGCTGGACAAGCTGCCGTCGCTGGCGCTGATCTACTTCGCGGTGACGCTGCCGTTCTGCGCGTGGACGCTGCGCGGGTTCGTGAACGGGATCCCGCTGGAGCTGGAAGAGGCGGCGATGGTGGACGGCTGCGGCCGGTGGGGCGCGTTCCGCCGCGTCACGCTGCCGCTGCTCGGCCCGGGTCTGGTGGCCACGTCGGTGTTCGCGTTCGTCACCGCGTGGAACGAGTTCCTGTTCGCGCTGTCGCTGATGAAGGACCAGGCCAAGGAGACGCTCCCGGTCTGGCTGTCGGGTTTCCAGAGCGCGTTCGGCACCGACTGGGGTGGCGCGATGGCCGCCTCCGTCCTGTTCACCCTGCCGGTGCTGGTGTTCTTCCTGATCGTCCAGCGCAAGATGGTCTCCGGCGTCACCGCCGGTGCCGTGAAGGGATAAGACGAGATGTCCTTGCACCGGCTCGCCGCGGCTGTGCTCCTCCCGGGGTTCCACGGCACGACGGCTCCGGACTGGTTGCTCAAGCGGATCGCGGACGGACTCGGCGGGGTGGTGCTGTTCGGCCGCAACGTCGTGGACGACGCGCAGGTCACGGCGCTCACGGCCGCTTTGCGCGGGGTGCGGCCGGACGTCGTGGTCGGCATCGACGAGGAGGGCGGCGACGTCACCCGGCTGGACGCCGCGGTCGGGTCCGAGGTGCCGGGCAACCACGCGCTGGGCGCGGCGGGCGACCTGGGGCTGACCCGGGCCGTGGCCGCGTCCATCGGCGCGCGGCTGGCGGCGTGCGGGGTGAGCCTCAACCTGGCCCCGTCGGCGGACCTGGTGCTGACGCTGGAGGACCCGGTGATCGGCGTGCGGGCCTTCGGGTCCGACCCGGTCGCGGCGGGCGGGCACGTGGCCGCGTTCGTGGAGGGGATGCAGGCGACCGGCGTCGCGGCGTGCGCCAAGCACTTCCCGGGCCACGGCGCGTCCACTGTGGACTCGCACGAGACGCTGCCGGTGCTGCCGCGGACCGAGGAGGAGCTGCGGGAGGTCGAGCTGGTGCCGTTCCGCGCGGCCGTGCAGGCGGGGGTCCGGTCGGTGATGACCGGGCACCTGGTGGTGCGGGCGTGGGGTCCGGAGCCGGCGACGCTGAACCCGCGTGCCGTGCAGGTGCTGCGGGAGGAGCTGGGCTTCACCGGGGCGATCATCACCGACGGGCTGGACATGAAGGCCGTGGGCGGCGACCTCGCCCAGGGTTCCGTCCGGGCGCTGGTGGCCGGCGTGGACGCGCTGTGCCTGGGCGGCGAGCCGTTGGACGACGCCGGGTTGCAGTGGCTGATCGACAGCATCGTGGCGGCCGTGGAGAGCGGCGAACTGCCGCGGGAACGGCTGGCCGAGGCGGCTCGGCGGACGGCCGCGCTGGGCACGCCGCCGGCGGCGGTCGACGGGCACGACCCGGAGATCGGGCTGAAGGCGGCCCGGCAGGCGCTGGAGGTGTCCGGTGACCTGAAGCTGTCCGGGCCCCCGGTGGTGCTGGATCTGGCGGTCAAGGCGTCCATCGCGGTGGGCGACGAGGTGCCGTGGGGTCTGGGGCCGTACCTGGTGGAGTTGCTGCCGGGGACGACCGTGCTGGAGTCACGGGACGCGCAAGAGGTTGCGGGCGCGGCTGAAGGGAGGACCATCGTCGTGGTGACGCGAGAGGCACATCGCTTCCCGTGGGCTCGCGACCTGGTGCTTTCGCTGGTTAGTATTGGTCTAGACCTAGTGCACGTCGAGACCGGCGTGCCGGGTCCCGACCTGGGCACCGCTGCCCGCGTGAACACCCATGGCGGTTCACGGGTGTGCCTGCGTGCCGCGGCAGAGCGCATCGCCGCCAGCAGCTGAGAAGGGCCATTCGATGACCGACCACCAGCCCGGCAGGCACATGGCGGCCGAGATCGACCAGCAGCCCGCGATCTTCGCGGACCTGGTGTCCCGGCGTTCCGCCGTCGCCTCGGTCGCCGACGCGATCCGTGCGCGCAAGCCCCGATTCGTCCTGCTGGCCGCACGCGGGTCGTCCGACCACGCGGCCATCTACGCGAAGTACCTGACCGAGGTGCTGCTCCAGCTGCCCGCCGGTCTGGTGTCCCCGTCCACCACCACGCTGTACGGCGCGCAGCCCGACCTGCGCGACGTGCTCGTGGTGTCGGTCAGCCAGAGCGGCGGGTCGCCCGACCTGCTGGAGGTCACCCAGTCGGCACGCGCCCGCGGCGCGCTGACCGTGGCCGTCACCAACACCGCCGACTCGCCGCTCAACGGCGCGGCCGAGCTGTCGGTGGACGTCGGCGCGGGTGTCGAGCAGGCGGTCGCGGCGACCAAGACCTACTCGGCGACGCTGCTGGCGCTGTACCTGCTGGTGGATGCGATCCGGGGTGGAAACGGCGCGGCGGTCGCGGGTATCGGCGAGCTGGCCCAGTCCACTCTGGACGGTTCGGCGGACGCGGTGGCCGAGGCCGTCCAGCGGTACCGGTTCGTGGACCGGGTGCTGACCACCGGGCGCGGCTACTCGCTGCCTTCGGCGCTGGAGTCGGCGTTGAAGCTGGCCGAGACCAGCTACCTGGCGGCGCGGGCGTACTCGGGTGCGGATCTGCTGCACGGGCCGGTCGCGGCGGTGGACGGCGAGACGGCCGTGCTCGCGGTGACCAGCGCGGGCAAGGGCGGCGAGGCGATGCACGACGTGCTGGACGTGGTGCACGGGCGTGGGGCGGACGTGCTGGCCGTCGGTTCGGCGTCGGACAAGGTGGCGGCGGCGCTGCGCATCCCGGTCGCCGAGACGGCGGAGGAGGTCGCGCCGATCCTGGAGATCCTGCCGGTGCAGCGGCTGGCCCACGGGCTGGCCATCGCCCGCGGCGGCGACCCGGACAGCCCGCGCGGGCTGAACAAGGTCACCCGCACGCGTTAGTCGGGATTGCGACTCGGAAGGCCCCGCGTTCACTCGAACGCGGGGCCTTCTGCGTGGTGGGGCAGGTCGCTACCTGGATGTGGTTGCCGGGCAGCACTGTCCTTGAAGTGGCGTCTGGGGGATGGCTGTCGCGTTTTCGACCTGACTCCACGTCGGCTGACCGACTTCGACTGTCATCCACCGCCCGGCACGCCCCGGACGGACGATGGCAGCCGGTCGTCCTACCTGGGCACCATTACGACGCGAACGCATACGGGGCACCGCACAGAGCGAGATGGCCGTCAGGAGAGCAGATGGTGAACGCAACGGGCGGCCCGGACCACCCGAACCCGTTGGCCCCCGTGAGCACGCAGTTCGCGCTCGCCGGGAGCAGCTTCACTCCCCGATCGGGCGACACGGCCTCAGCCGTGGGAGTGCGGCCGTGGGGCCTGCGTCGTGCCCGCCCGGCCGGCGCGGGGAAGGTCGTTCCGGCCTGGACCTATGACCAAGCGCGCCGGATGGCTGTCGGCTCGGACGGCCGCCCGCTGATCGAATCGCCGGGTGCGGGTGATCCGACCGCCGTGACGACGTCGAGTGTCGACGGTGAGGACCCGCCCAGCTCCGAGGACTGGATCAACGACTGATGACGGTCCTCATCCTCACGTCCGAACACGATTTCACCGCCGACTGCATGGTTGCTGCGTTGGGACGTCGGGACGTGCCGGTCGCGCGGGTGGACACGGCGTGGTTCCCGCAGCGGGCGAGTATCGATGCCGAACTGCGGGACGGCCGTTGGGTGGGGACGTTGTTCGCCGGTGGGCAGGCGATCGAGGTAGATGGACTGCGGTCGGTCTGGTACCGCAGCCCGTCGGCGTTCGACTTCCCCGACGGGCTGTCGGCCACCGAGCGGAACTGGGCGATGAACGAGTCCAGGCTGGGGCTCGGTGGGGTGCTCGCCTCGCTACCGGTGAGGTGGGTCAACCACCCGTCGCGCAACGCAGACGCCGCCTACAAGCCGGTGCAACTCGTCGCCGCCGCGCGGTGCGGCCTGGCTGTGCCGGACACGTTGGCAACCAACCGGCCCGAGGCGGTCCACCGGTTCGCCAAGGGCGGCGACGTGGTCGCCAAGGCGTTCGGCGCGGCCTCGATCCGGGAGGACGGCGGCCGGAAGACCACGTTCACGCACCTGCTCGACTCTGTCGATTTCGCAGACCTGCGCGGTGTCGAGGTCGCTGTGCACCAGTTCCAGCGATGGGTGCCCAAGGCATTCGAGGCCCGGGTGATCGCGGTCGGCGGCCGGGTATTCGCGGCGGCGATCCATGCGGGCAGCGCCGAGACGCGCATCGACTGGCGCAACGACTACGCGGCGCTGTCGTATGAACGGATCGACCCGCCCGCCGACGTCGTCGCCGGGGTGCGAAAGTTGATGAGTGCTCTGGGCCTGCTCTACGGGGCATTGGACTTCGTGGTTCGGCCGGACGGCCAATGGGTGTTCCTCGAAGTCAACGCGGGCGGCCAGTACCGGTGGATCGAAGAAGCGGTCGGGTTGCCGGTCACCGACGCACTCGCCGACCTACTCGCCGGAGGGGAAGCATGACGGACGCCGACTGGCGAGGCCGGGCCGACCGGCTTGCCGCCGGGTTGGCCGACCACGGGGACCTGACCGACCCCGCCTGGCGAGCGGCGATCGCGGCCACCCCTCGACACGCCCTGGTGCCCTCGGCACTGCGCCAGGGGCCGGATGGGGCCTGGGAACGAATCGACACCGCCACGGCCGAGGGCCTGGACCTGGTCTACTCGCCGCAGACGCTGGTCACCGATGTCGACTCCCGTGGGCACGCGGTGTCCTCTTCGACCAAGCCGGACCTGATGGTGCGGATGTTGGAGACGCTGGAGGTGCGGGACGGGATGCGGGTGCTGGAGATCGGCACCGGCACCGGCTACAACTCCGCGCTGTTGGCCCACCGGCTGGGCGACGACAACACGTTCAGCGTGGACGTCGACCCCGAACTGGTCGAGACGGCGCGGGCGCGGCTGGCGGGGTTCGGACGGCGACCGATGCTGGTTGCCGCCGACGGTGCGGCCGGGCTGCCCGACCACGCGCCCTACGACCGGATCATCGCCACGTGCTCGGTGCCGGCGGTGCCCTGGGCGTGGGCCGAACAGGTTCCGGTCGGTGGCCGGGTCCTGGCCGACCTCAAGATCACCACAGGCGCGGGAAACCTGGTCAGCCTGACCCGGCTCCCAGACCGGTTGGAAGGCCGGTTCACCCCTCGGTGGGCGGGGTTCATGGCCATGCGCCACACCACCACGCCACTGGCCCCACCTGTGATCGAGCGTGCTGCCGAGGCGGTCGAGAGGACCACGACAGCGCCCCCGAACCCGTGGCACACCCATCTCCCGGTCTGGTTGTTGGCGGCGCTGCGACTGCCCGGCGGTGTGGCGTTCGGCGCTGTCCTGGACCGGGCCACCCGGCGGCCGTCCGCAGCCACGCTCACGGCTGCGGACGGCTCCTGGGCGCAGGTCGACCTCGATCCGCCCCACGGTGAACGGCGACTGGTCCAGGCCGGGCCGACCCCGCTGTGGGACCAGGTCGAGGCCGCGCACGCCGACTGGCGGGCCTTGGGCGAACCTGACTGGCCACGGCTGGGCCTCACCGTCACCGCCGACCGGCAGTGGGTGTGGTGCGACGACCCGGGCGGTCCGCACACCTGGCCGGTGTAGCCCGAACCTCGAACAACGCTGGGAAACACTGGCCTTCTGGTGTCGACGAGACACCGCAGTGGACAGCATCGGGTGTCGCAGGCAGATCCTCAACACCTCGGGCGGCGCGCCCGAGCGCTATCGTGTCCGTGTGACCGCAGCAGCACCCGACCCGCGGTACGGCCGCAGCGGGCCGTCGTTCGCCGACGCCAGCCCGGCGCAGGTACGCGCGGCGCTCATCCCCGAAGAGGCCGAGCAGTTCGACCTGGAGTGGCGTGAGGTCATGGCCCGCGCCACCGACTCGCTGGACCTGACCGAGGTGTTCGAGACGCTGGAGTCCTGGCGGTTCGTCGCCCGGATCACCGCTGTCCAGGGTGGCCAGGCGCAGCGCGCGCTCTACCGCCGCGCCGCCGAGAAGTACACCGGCGAACCGGTGCCCGCCGACGAACCCGTGGCCGTCACCAAGGCCCGGTTGGGACTGGCCTGACCGGCAACGCCTTGTACACCGTCACCACCGACGAGACCTCCCGACCACAGGTCGACGCGCTCCCGCCCGAGGCCCTGATCCCGTTCGCCGAGGCTCGCACCGTGCTGGAAGTCGCACCGTGGAACGGCCGCCCCTACCACCGCAGCAAACCCGACAGCCCCGTACGGACCCTCTCGTTCGGCCCCGACGGCCAGAGCGGTCTGGTCTACCTCGTCCTGGAGGACCAGCGGCGCGTCGACCTGCTGCTGGTCGTGTGGATGTGCGGCGCCCCCACCCCACCGGCGTACCGCCCGGGGGCGCGGCCACGCGCGGGGGGCCGTCCGGCCGTCCGGCGTCCACGGTGCACGCCGGACGGGGGCTCCTAGCGGGCGGTGGCCAGGGCGGGGGTGAGGTCGATCTCCGCGTCGAAGACCACCTCGCCGTCCACCCACACCTTGCGCGGCCGGAGGTCGTCGTCCCACCAGACCAGGTCGGCCACCGCGCCCGGTGCCAGCCGGCCCAGGGTGGGCTCGCCGAGAACGTCCGCCGGGATGATCGTCGCCGACGCCAGGGCGTCCGCGACGTCCACGCCCACCGACACGATGTTGCGCACCGCCCGGTCCAATGTCAGCGCGCTGCCGGCGATGGTGCCCTCGGGCGAACGCGGCACGCCGTCGTCGGTCAGCACCACGACCTCACCACCGAGTTGGTACTGGCCGGGCGGCATACCCGCGGCGGCCACGGCGTCGGTGACCAGGGCGACCCGGTGACCGGCGGCGTTGAACACCAGGCGGCACACGTCCGGGCCGACGTGGGCCAGGTCGGCGATCAGGCCCAGGGTGAACCGGTCGTCCACCAGGGCCACGCCGGGCACGCCCGGTTCGCGGTGGCCCAGTGGGCGCTGGGCGTTGAACAGGTGGGTGATCATCCGGGCACCCGCCTCGGCCGCCGCCCGGGTCTGCTCGCCGGTCGCGTCGCTGTGGCCGACCGCCACCAGCACGCCCGCCTCGGACAGTCGGCGCACGGCGTCGAGGCCGCCCGGCTGTTCCGGGGCCAGCGTGACCATGCGCAGCGCGCCCTTCAGGTCCTCCGCCAGCAGCAGGTCGATCTCGGCCGGACCCGGCTCCACCATCAGCCTGGGGTCGTGCACGCCCGCCCGTTTGGGTGATAGGAACGGGCCTTCCAGGTGCACGCCCAGCGGACGTGCGCCGGAGCCCTCGGGCAGTGCGGCGGACGCGGCCAGCACGGTGCGCGCCTGGCGCAGCGCGACCGGCACCGGCGCGGTGATCAGGGTCGGCAGGAACCGGGTCACCCCGGTGCGCGGGAGGGCTCGGGCGACGCCGCGCATCCCCTCGTCGTCCACCTCGGCGAAGTCGATCCCGACCGCCCCGTTGACCTGCACGTCCACCAGGCCCGGAGTGAGCAGCCCGCCGGTCAGCACCTCGGCCCCCTCGGGCGGTGCGCCCGAGACGACCTCGACGATCCGGCCCGCCCTGACTCGCACGCTGGCGGGACCGGTGATGGTGCGACCGAGCAGTGCTCGCGGAGCCGCGACAACCGTGTCCAAGGTCCCTCCTCAAATGGTCCAGACCATTATGGCCGTAACTGGTGGGCGGCGTCACGCGTGGTGGAAAGATAACCGAATCTTGCTCGCTAACGTAAATATTCCTCTGGACGTGGTTCCGGACGCGTCCGGCCGGGTCGGTGGCCCATACTGGCCATCAGACGTCCGAGGTCTCTGGGGGTTCGACGTGGCGGTCACCGACGACGCGATCCTGCGCGTGAAGGAAATGATCACGTCAGGTGAGCTCAAGCCCGGCGACCGCCTGCCCAGGGAAGCCGACCTGGCCGAGCGGCTGGGCCTGTCGCGGAACTCGCTGCGCGAGGCCGTGAAGGCGTTGTCGCTGGTCCGGGTGCTGGACGTGCGCCAGGGCGACGGCACCTACGTGTCCAGCCTGCGCGCCGACGACCTGCTCGGCGCACTGTCCTTCGTGCTCGACCTGCACCGCGGCGAGGACTCCGTGCTGGAGGTCCTCCAGGTCCGCCGCATCCTCGAACCCGCCGCCGCCGCGCTGGCCGCGCAACGCGTCGAACCGGACGAGATCGCGGCCCTGCGCGCCCTGTGCGACGCCGCCGAGCACACCCGGTCCCTGGACGAACTGGTCGACCACGACCTGGAGTTCCACCGCGCCATCGCCCAGTGCTCCGGCAACGCCTACCTGGCCCGACTGCTGGACACCCTGGCCGGACCGACCGTCCGGGGCCGGATCTGGCGCGGCATCACCCGGGGAGGCGCGGTGGAGCGGACCGTCGCCGAGCACCGCGCCATCGTGGACGCGCTGGCCGCCCACCAGACCGAACTCGCCCGATCGTGGTCCACGGTGCACGTGGCCGGCGTCGAGCAGTGGCTGTCCGACCTGGCCTGACGGACCCGCATCGACAGGTCGGTGCAATCCGGATCCACCTGAACGGGTGATGTGGCTGAGGCCGCATCACGTAACGGCCTCAGCCTCTTGCCGGCACGTTAGGTTAGCTTTACCTTTTCTCCGCCATAACCGCTGGGGGTTACGGTCAGGAGGACCCGCAGTGATCCGTCGCGCGCGCACCGCCGTGCTCGCCCTCATATTGCTGGCCGCACCCCTGGTGGGTTGCGGTTCGGGCGAGAGCGACGCCCTGGTGATCTATTCCGGGCGGAACAAGGAACTCGTCGGCGGTGTGCTCGACCGCCTCCGGCAGGCCACCGGGATCGAGGTGGAAGTCCGTTACGGCAGCAGCGGCGAAATGGCCGCGCAACTGTTGGAAGAAGGCGACCGCACCCCGGCCGACGTGTTCTTCTCGCAGGACGCGGGCGCGCTGGGTGCCGTCGCCGAGCAGGGACGACTCGCCGAACTGCCCTCCGACGTGCTGTCGCTCGTGCCCGCGGCGTACCGGGCGGACGACGGCCGCTGGGTCGCCACCTCCGCCCGTGCCCGCGTGGTCGCCTACGACCCGCGCGTGGTCACCGCGGCCGAATTGCCGAATGGTCTGGACAATATCGTCGACCCGAAGTGGCGGGGCAAGATCGGATTCGCGCCCACGAATGCGTCGTGGCAGGCGTTCGTCACCTCCGTGCGCGTGCTCAAAGGTGAGGATTACGCCAAGGACTGGCTGAAGAAGTTCGCCGCCAACGAGCCGAAGCGGTTCGACAACAACATCGCCATCCTGAACGCGGTCAACGACGGCCAACTCCCGCTCGGATTGATCAACCACTACTACTGGTACGCGAAAGTCGCCGAACTCGGGCCGGACGCCGTCAAGGTCAAGCTGCACCACGTGCCCGGCGGCGACCCGCTCGGCCTGGTGAACGTCGCCGGCGCGGGCGTCGTGGCCGGGTCGGACCAGGCCGACGCCGCGCAGAAGGCCGTGCGGTTCCTGCTGTCCGAGGAAGCGCAGCGGTACTTCGCCGACGAGACCGCCGAGTACCCCGCGAACCCGACCGTGCAGTCCGGCAAGCACCCCCTGCCGCCGCTGACCGACCTCAGCGCACCGGACATCGACCTGTCGAAGCTGTCCTCGCTCCAGCGGACGCTGACCCTGCTCCAGGAAGCGGGGCTGTCCTGACCAGGCCCCTGCGGGCCGCACCTGTCAACACCGCACTCGCCCTGGTCGTCGCCGGGGCCGCCCTGACCCCGCTCGCCTACCTCGCGGTCCGCTCGTTCGACCAGGGTGTGGGCGCGGTCTGGCGTGTGCTGTGGCGGGCCCGCACGCTGGACCTCGCCGTCCGCAGCCTCGCTCTGGCGGGCGCGGTGACCGTTGCGTGCCTGGTGATCGGGGTGCTCGGCGCGTGGCTGGTGGTGCGCAGCGACCTGCCGTTCCGCCGGGTCGTCGGGGTGCTGCTGGTGCTGCCGCTGGCGGTGCCGTCCTACGTCGCCGGGTTCACCTGGCTCGGGGTCGCGCCGGGGTTGACCGGGTTCACCGGGGCGTTCCTGGTGCTCACGCTGGTGTCGTTCCCGTACGTGCTGCTGCCGGTCGCGGCGGCGCTGCGGACGGCCGACCCGGCGGTGGAGGAGGTCGCGCGGTCGCTGGGACGCGGGCCGGTGCGGACGTTCGCCTCGGTGACGCTGCGCCAGGTCCGCCCCGCCGCGACGGCGGGTGGCCTGCTGGTGGCGCTGTACGTGCTGAGCGACTTCGGCGCGGTGTCGCTGATGCGGTACGAGGCGTTCACCCTGGGCATCTACACCAGCTACCGGGCCACGTTCGACCGCACGCCCGCCGCCGTGCTGGGGTGCGTGCTGGTGGCGCTGGCCGTGGCGCTGACGCTGGCCGAACGCCGGGCGCGCGGTGCGGTGTCGACCCGGGAGCCGCGCACGGCGGTCACGGTTCCGTTGGGGCGCTTGAAGATCCCGGCCGTAGTGGGCACGGGCGCGGTGCTCGTGGCGGCGCTCGGGACGCCCGTCGGCGGGCTCGGGTGGTGGCTCGCGGTGGGGCGTTCGACGTTCGACGGGAACCTGCTCGCCGTCACCGGCAACACGGTGGCGGTGGCGGCGTTCGGGGCGGTGGTGACGATCCTGCCCGCGCTGCCGGTGGGCGTGCTCGCGGCGCGGCACCCGGGACGGCTGGCGCGCGGGGTGGAGCTGGCGAGTTTCGCGGGGCACGCGCTGCCGGGCATCACGGTGGGGCTGGCGCTGGTGTTCTTCGGGATCCGGTTCGCGCCGGGCCTCTACCAGTCGACGCCGATGCTCGCGTTCGCCTACGCCGTGCTGTTCCTGCCGCTGGCGGTGGGTGCGGTGCGCACGGCTGTCGCGCACGCGCCGCCGGTGCTGGAGGACGTGTCGCGGTCGCTGGGCAACGGGCTGGTGGCGACGCGGCTGCGGGTCACCGTGCCGCTGGCCGCGCCGGGGGTGCTCGCGGGGGCGGCGCTGGTGTTCCTGACCTGTGCCAAGGAGTTGCCCGCGACGCTGCTGCTGCGGCCGACCGGGATGGACACGTTGGCGACCGAGCTGTGGACGAAGACCGAGATCGGCGCGTATGCCGCCGCCGCGCCGTACGCGGCGGTGCTGCTGGTGGTGGCGGCCGTCCCGGCGGTCGTGCTGGACCGGTTCCTGCGCGGCGGTGACCAGTGAGCGGTGACCAGTGAGTGGAGGTGGGCGATGAGCGGGCTCCAGGTCCGGGGTGTCGTCGCGGGCTACGGCCCGGAGCCGGTGCTGCGCGGCGTCGATCTCGACGTGCCCGACGGCGGGCTGCTCGCCGTGCTCGGGCCGTCCGGGTGCGGCAAGACCACCCTCCTGCGGGTGCTCGCCGGCTTCCACCCCGTGCGGGCGGGCTCGGTGCGGCTGGGTGATCGGCTGCTGGGCGACCGGGTGCTGTCCGACGCTTCGACCCACGTGCCGCCGGAACGGCGTGGGATCGGTGTGGTGCCGCAGGAAGGCGCGCTGTTCCCGCACCTGAACGCCGCCGCCAACGTCGGGTTCGGGCTGTCCCGGGCCCAGCGGCGGGGCGGGCGGGTGGACGAACTGCTGGAGCTGGTCGGCCTGTCCGGCCTGGGCACGCGGATGCCCGCCCAGCTGTCCGGCGGCCAGCGCCAACGGGTCGCGCTGGCCAGGGCGCTCGCACCACGCCCCGGTGTGGTGCTGATGGACGAGCCGTTCTCGTCCCTGGACGCGGCCCTGCGCGACGAGCTGCGGGCCGACGTCCGGGCGGCGTTGCGGGCATTCGGGGCGACCGCCCTGCTGGTGACGCACGACCAGGAGGAGGCGCTGGGCGTGGCCGATCAGGTGGCCGTTCTGAGGTCCGGCGTCGTGGCGCAACTCGGTGCGCCGCAACACATCTACGCCGAACCGGCCGACCTGGGTGTGGCGCTGTTCGTCGGCGAGGCGGTCACGTTCGCGGGCGAGGCGCGAAACGGCATCGTCGACACCCCGCTCGGCCGGCTGCTGGTGCGCGGATCGGGGGACGGCACGGTCCTGCTGCGCCCGGAGCAACTGCACCTGGGCATCTACGGGGTGGGTACCAGCGGGCTGGGTACTGACGGAGTAGGCACTGACGGGGTGGCCGCCACCGTGGAGGACGTGCTGTTCCACGGCCATGACGCCACGGTGCTGCTGCGCCTGAAAGACGGCACGCGCGTGCGGTCACGCGTCCAGGGTCCGCTGCCCGTACGTCCGGGCGACGACACCGCCGTCCGCGTGTCCGGACAGGCGCTGTTCTTCGCCGGGCAACCCGCCGGGAGACCAGCGGGGAGACCGGCATGACCGCCACCGCCGGGCTGGGTTTCGCCGACAACCTCGCCACCCACGGCGACCGGGTCGCCGCCATTACCCCCGACGGCCACGTCACCTACGCCGCACTGGACGCCCTGGTCACCGCCACCGCCGAACGGCTGGGACCGGTGCGCCGCCTGGTGCTGCTCGCCGCCCGCAACGACCTGGACTCGCTGGCCTGCTACCTCGGCGCGCTGCGCGGCGGCCACCCCGTCCTGCTGGCCGCCCCGAACCAGGTGGCCGACCTGACGGCGGTCCACGACCCGGACGTGGTGATCACCGAAGGCTGGGCCGAGCGCCGCGCGGGCACCCGGCACGACCTGCACCCGGAGCTGGCGCTCCTGCTGTCCACGTCCGGGTCCACCGGGTCGCCGAAACTGGTGCGCCTCTCGGCGGACGGCCTGCGGGCCAACGCGGAGGCCATCGCCGAGTACCTGGACATCCGCCCGACCGACCGCGCGATCACCTCACTGCCGATGCACTACTGCTACGGCCTTTCCGTGGTGAACAGCAACCTGTCGCGCGGCGCGGGCCTGGTGCTGACCGACCGTTCCGTGCTCGACCCGGAGTTCTGGGACGCCGTCCGCGAGCACGGCGTGACCAGCCTGCACGGCGTGCCGCACACGTTCGACCTGCTGGACGGCCTCGGCTTCGAGCGGATGCACCTGCCCAGCCTGCGGTACGTGACGCAGGCCGGCGGACGGCTCGCGCCGGACCGGGTGGCACGGCTGGCGTCGCACGACTGGCGGTTCTTCGTGATGTACGGGCAGACCGAGGCGACCGCGCGCATGGCGTACCTGCCGCCGGAGCTGGCCCGGGAGCACCCGTCGGCGATCGGCGTCCCGATCCCCGGCGGCTCGTTCGACCTGGTGGACGGGGAGCTCGTCTACCGGGGCCCGAACGTCATGCTGGGCTACGCCGAGAGCCCCGCCGACCTCGCCCTCGGCCGCACCACCCACCAACTGCGGACCGGTGACCTGGGCCGACGCACCCCCGAGGGCCTGTACGAGGTGGTGGGCAGGCGGAGCCGGTTCCTGAAGCTGTTCGGGCTGCGGGTGGACCTGGACCGGGTCGAGCGCGTGCTCGCCGACGCGGGCGTGCGGGCGGTGTGCGCGGGCGACGACACCCGGCTGGTGGTGGCCGTGACGTCGGCCGCGTGCCGGGCAGAGGCGCTGGTGCGGGAGCGGTTCGGGTTGCCCGCCGATTGCGTGCGGGTGGTGCGGGTCGACCGGATCCCGTTGCTGGCCAACGGGAAACCCGACTACCGCGCGGTCGCCCGGCTCGACCGGGGCGTCACAGCGGGCTCGGTGCGGGAGCTGTTCGCGGCGGTGCTGGGCGAGCGGGACGTCCCGGACGACGCCACGTTCGTCGGGCTGGGCGGCGATTCCCTGACCTACGTGCGGATGTCGGTCGAGCTGGGGCGGTTGCTCGACCGGCTGCCGGACGACTGGCCGACGACGCCGGTCGCCGAACTGGAGCGGCGGCGCGGGCGGCCGGCGCGGGTACCGACGGTGGAGACCGGCATCGTGCTGCGGGCGCCGGCGATCGTGCTGGTCGTGGGCAGCCACATCCGGTTCTTCGACGTGACCGGCGGCGCGCACCTGCTGCTGGTCATCGCGGGCTGGAACTTCGCGCGCTTCCTGCTGCCCGCCGCGCCCGCGCGGATCGTGCGCAGCGCCGCGCTGATCGCCGTGCCCACGTCGGCGTGGCCGGCCTACCGGGTCGCGTCGACCGACGACGTGACGTGGGTGAACGTGGCGCTGGTCAACAACTTCGTGCGGACCGGCGCGGTCGGTTACTGGTTCGCGGAGGTGGTCGTGCCGGCCGGCCTGGCGCTGCTGCCGGCGCTGGCCCGCGTTCCGCTGCCCCGGCCGGCGCTGGCGGTGGTCAGCCTGATCGCGAGCGCGTCGCTGTACATCTACCTGACGCACTACGCGGTGTTCCCGCCGCTGCTCGACCACTTCCCACCCGGGGTGGTCGTGGTGCTGAGCCTGGCCGCCGGGGTGCTGGCCTGGTGGGTGTCGACGTTCGTCCGACGGCCGTGGGCGGCGCTGCGGCGCGTCTCGGGGTAGCGGTTGTCCCGCATCCGGGTCGAACACGTCACCGGGACGGAGGAAGCCGGGCCCGCCCGGGTAGCGGACCGCCCCGACCGCCGGGAAGATCACGGATTCCAGGAACCCAGCGATCCGGCCGACGAAAGGTTCCGATGAGACACCACCGTGCGGTGTGGGCGTCCGCCGCCACCACCGCCGCACTGATCGCCGCGCTCGCCACGGCGGGCGTCGCGAACGCCGACGAGCCGCTCGCCGAACCCCTGCCGCCCGCGCGCGCGAAGCACGCGGACTCCGGATCGTCGGAGCGGGTCGGCGCGACCCTGACCAAGGCGACCGGCACGGTCACCGCGTTCGTGGAGCTGGCCGGGACCCCGGCCGCCCAGGCGTTCCACGACGAGAAGGCGCGCGGCGCGGGTGACGCGCAGGCCGCCCAGGCCGCGCAGGCGTCCCGGCAGCGCACCGACGACCAGGCCGACCGCGTCCTGGACGTGTTGCGCGGCAAGGACTCCGCCACCACGGAGGTCGCGAAGACGGCCAACGCGGTGCCCGGCGTCGTGGTCACCGCCGACGCGGCGAAGGTGCGTGAGCTGGCCGAGCTGCCCGAGGTGAAGGCCGTCCGGCTGGCCGTGCCGAAGGCCGTGCAGAACGCGAGCTCGGTGCAGCTGACCAAGGCCGCGCAGGTCTGGCAGCAGACCGGCCGGTTCGGCGAGGGCATCCGGGTCGGCATCGTCGACACCGGCATCGACTACACGCACGCCGACTTCGGCGGCCCCGGCACGCCCGAGGCGTACAAGGCGGTCGACAGCGCCGCGCCGTGGACGCCGACCGCCAAGGTCGTCGGCGGCTACGACTTCGCGGGCGACGAGTACGACGCCAACGTGCCGGCCACGGCCACGCCGAAGCCGGACTCCAACCCGCTGGACTGCCACAGCCACGGCACGCACGTCGCGGGCACGGCCGCCGGCTACGGCGAGAACGCCGACGGCAGCACGTTCACCGGCGACTACCAGACCCTCACCGCCGAGCAGCTGAACACCATGAAGATCGGCCCCGGCAGCGCGCCCAAGGCGTCGCTGTACGCGCTGAAGGTCTTCGGCTGCGAGGGCACCACCAACCTCACCGCGCAGGCGCTGGACTGGGCGCTGGACCCGAACGGCGACGGCGACTTCTCCGACCACCTCGACGTGGTGAACCTGTCCCTGGGCTCCGACTTCGGCGGCCAGGACGACCCGGACAGCCTGTTCGTCCGCAAGCTGGTCGAGCACGGCGTGCTGGTGGTCGCGTCGGCGGGCAACGGCGGCGACTTCTACGACGTCGGCGGCTCACCCGGCAACACGCCGGAGGCGCTGGGGGTGGCCAACACCCGGGACGCGTTCGCGATCCTGGACGGCGTCACCGTGCCCGGTTCGGGCGACCTGCCCGGCCAGTACAGCCAGAACTACACCGGCTACGACACGCTGGACCTGACCAAGGCGGTGGTCGCGGTCACCGACCCGGCCAACGCGGACGGCTGCAAGCCGATCGCCCAGGACCTGGCGGGCACGTTCGTCTGGCTGGAGTGGGACGACGACGACACGACCCGCAAGTGCGGCTCGGGCGGGCGCACCAACAACGCCCAGGCGGCCGGCGCGGCCGGGGTGCTGCTGTCGTCCACCAGGGAGAACTTCCTGGCCGGCATCGCGGGCAACGCGGGCATCCCGGTCTTCCAGTTCACCGGCCCCGCCACCGCGCAGGTCCGCCCGGCGCTCACCGCCGGCACCCTCCAGGTGACGATGACCGGCAGGCTGCGCAACTCGGTGCCCACCACGACGCCGAAGCTGGCCGACACGATCACGCCGTCCTCGTCACGTGGTTCGCGCGGCGCGGTCGCGGCGAAGCCCGACGTGGCGGCACCCGGCGACACGATCCTGTCGGCGGGCTTCGGCACCGGCACCGGCGGCGCCAGCAAGGGCGGCACGTCCATGTCGTCGCCGCACGTGGCGGGTATCGGCGCGCTGGTACGGCAGGCACACCCGGACTGGACCGTCGAAGAGGTCAAGGCGGCCGTCATGAACACGGCGGGCGGCGACGTGACGTCCGGTGACGACCACACCACCGGGCTCCCCGAGGCCCCGATGCGGGTCGGCACGGGCCGGGTGGACGCGCTGTCCGCCGTCGGCACCGACCTGCTGGCCATGGTGGAGGACGACCGCGGCTCGGTCGGCGTGTCCTTCGGCCCGGTCGAGGCGGCGCACCAGGTGTGGCGGACGAAGACGGTCGAGATCGTCAACAAGTCGGCGCAGCGCCGCAGCGTGAACGTCTCCTACCTGGCGGCGACCACGGTCCCCGGCACGCGTTTCGACGTGTGGCCGCCGGTCGTGCACGTGGGGCCGAACCGCACGGCGAAGGTCAAGGTCACCCTGCGGGTCGACCCGGCGGAGCTGCGCAAGGTCGCGGACCCGACGGTCGACAAGGAGCAGTTGGGCGTGGCCCGGCAGTTCCTGGCCGAGGCGTCCGGCCGGCTGGTCCTGAAATCCGGCGAGAGCACCATCCGGGTCCCGGTCTACGCCGCGCCGAAGCCGGTGGCGGACATCAAGGCGCACTCGGTGGCGTTCCGGGGCGACCAGGGCACGCTGCGCCTGTACGGGCGCGGGCTGGCCCAGGGCGAGGGCGACCAGGCGTACCGGTCGCTGATCAGCGTGTTCGAGCTCCAGGGCCGGTCGCCGAGGCTGCCCGACTGCTCCGACACGGTGAAGACGGACTGCGCCGTGAACGAGAGCGCGAAGGGCGGCGACCTCCGTTACGTGGGCGCGGCGTCCACCGCGCCGGTGGACAAGTCGGAGAACGCCCTGCTGGCGTTCGGTGTGGCGACGTGGAGCAACTGGGCCACGCTGGGTGCGAACAACACCCCGGAGATCCGCATCGACACCACGGGCGACGGCGTGCACGACTACCGGGTCAAGGCGGTCAAGCCGTTGGACGGCAACGGGAACGTCGTGGCCGACGTCTGGCTGGCCCAGACGGTCCGGGTGTCCGACGACGAGGTCGTGGACGAGCAGCCGCTCAACACCCAGCACGGCGAGGTCGACACGAACCTGATGGACACCGACGTCGTCGTCCTGCCGGTGACGCTGAAGGCACTCGGCATCGACCCGACGGCGGCGTCCGCCCGCATCGGCTACACGGCGGGCTCGTCCGGCGCGTACCCCGCACCGGGCAACCAGGACGGTTTCGTGGACCGGATCGGCGAGCCGATGTCCTTCGACCCGCTCAAGCCGGGCTACTCGGTGCGGGCGGGCGACCAGGCGGCGCTGGCGTTCGTCGCGAAGCCCGGGACGCGGCTGGAGGTCCACCGCGACCCGACCGCGCTGGGCGACGACCAGGCGGACAGCCTGCTCCTGTTGCACCACCACAACGGCTCGACGGAACGCGCCGAGGTCGTGCGACCCCGGGGCTGATCACGATCCGCGAGGCCCGGCACAACCCTTCCGGGCGTGCCGGGCCTCCGGCTTTCCGGGAATACTCGGTCGAATGGGCTTCGTGGTGGGATTGGACGCAGGCGGGACGTCGACGAGAGCGCTGGTACTGGACCTGGACGGCACCCGCCTGGGCGCGGGCGTGGCAGGCGGCGCGAACCCCAACTCCCACCCGCCGGAGACGGCCGCGACCCACATCAACCAGGCCCTGTCGGCGGCCCTGGACGGCTTGGACGCCGGCAAGGTCAGGTCGGGCGTCCTGGGAATGGCGGGTTCCAGCAAGGTCCTGGCGGACCCCGGCGTGTCCGCCCTGTTCGAGGCGGCCTGGACGGACGCCGGCCTGCGCTGCCCGATGCGCGTGATCACCGACTGCGAGGCCGCGTTCGCGACCGGATCGGCCGCCCCGGACGGCACGGTGCTCATCGCGGGCACCGGCTCGATGGCGGCCCGGATCACCGGCCACAAACTCACCACCACGACCGGCGGCTACGGCTGGCTGCTGGGCGACGAGGGCTCGGCGTACTGGCTGGGCAGACAAGCCGTGCGAGCCACCCTGAGAGCCCTCGAAACCCCGGGAACCAACACCCACGACGCCCTCACCACGGCGGTCCTGAAACTGGCGGACATCCCGTCGACCACGCCGAAAGACGCCTGGCGAACCCTGATCACCAGGGCCAACCAGGCCGCACCCATCAACCTGGCCGGCTACGCCCCGCTGGTGACGGCCCACGCCACGGCGCCGACCGCGCACAAGATCATCACCGAGGCCGTCGACATCCTCGCCGACCTGGCACTCTCGCCCCGCCTGGAAGCCGACGTAACCCCGATCGTCCTGGTGGGCAGCCTCATCCACGCCCACCCGCTCGGCACCCGCCTGCGCGTGGAACTGCGGAAAAGAACAAACGCGCCGGTCACCATCGCCACCGAAGGAGCGGCCGGCGCGGCCTGGCTCGCCGCCGTGGAAGTCCTCGGCGACACCGCCCCGAGGCCGGCCTAGGAACCCGGCCGGTCCGCTTCGGATCAGTTCTCTTCGGAGACCCGTGGATGCCGCAGGCCGGGGTGCCCGTCCGGCAGCGTGCGGCGGATCAGCCACCAGCTGGCCGCGATGCAGGCCACCTGCAACGGCCAGGTCAGCACCGCCCGCATGACGCCCAGCACGACGACTTCCCCGGCCACCCACAACGCCCCGAAGACCACGACCCGCAACACGTACTGCCCCACCCAGGGCCAACTGGCGATCCGGTACGCCCGCATCAGGTCCGGATCACGCCGCCACCGGAACTTCTGGCCGGTGACGAGCCCGACCACCACCCCCAACAGCGGCCACCGGACCACGATGCTCGCCGCCCACACCAGTGCCGAAGCGGCGTTCAAGAAGATCTGCAACAGGAAGAAGTTCTCGGCCCGCCCGGTCAGCAGCGCGACATAAGCCGCCAACACCACCAGCGCGACGCTCACCACGACGGCCCGGGGCCGGTCCCCCCGCGCGACCCGCACCACCCCGATGACGACCCCGCACAGCACCGCCACCAGCGCGCCGACCTCGATGGACCGGTCCGACAGCACCCACCCCAGGGCGAACGCCAACGGCGGCAGGGAGGCGTCCAGCGCACCCCCACGCCCGCCCAGCAGCCGGGCCAGCGAGTCAGGACGTGTGTCGGTCATGCCTCCAGGGTGCCTTAGGCAAACCTAACCCAGGTAACGGACCCATCTCGGACCATTGACCCCCGGTGACCCCCGTCACTACCGTGACCGCACCAACCGAAATCGTCTGGAAAGTTAACAGACAGGAGGACCGATGCGAGCCGGTAGCCCACGACTGCTGCGCGAGATCAACGACCGCGCGGCGATCGAGGCGTTGCTCCGCAACGGCCCCCTCACCCGTTCCGAGCTGGAAGGCCTCATCGGCCTCTCCAAGCCCGCCACCGCCCAGCTGCTGACCCGCCTGGAAACCGAGGGCACGGTCCTGCGCAACGGCCTG
The DNA here is from genome assembly GCA_965995405.1 of uncultured Saccharothrix sp. Lineage (GTDB taxonomy): Bacteria > Actinomycetota > Actinomycetes > Mycobacteriales > Pseudonocardiaceae > Actinosynnema. Next base: position 20,003 of record CBHFOL010000009.1, on the reverse strand, counting down.
CGCGGCGGCGGACGCGGACCGCGAGCCCAGCTCTGGACGGTCAACGGCGCGCTCGCCCACGTCGCCGCCATCGACCTCACCCCCGACACGGTCGACGTGGCGATCGCGGACATCTCCGGCACGCTGCTCACCGAGCACAGCGCCCCCATGCCCCGCACGGACGTCCTGGAGTCGTTCCACAGCGCCGTCACCAAGGCGGCCAACCAGGCGAACCTCTCCCCGGACGACCTGCGCCACGTCGTCGTCGGCTCCCCCGGCGCGGTCGACCCGGCCACCGGCCGGCTGAACTACGCGCCGCACATGCCCGGCTGGGAGGGCATCGACATCCCCGGCACCCTCACGTCCCTCCTGGGCACCACCGTCACGATGGAGAACGACGTCAACCTGGTGGCGCTGGAGGAGATGATCGCCGGCCGCGCCACCGACGTGAAGGACTTCGTCCTCCTCTGGCCCGCCGACGCGGTGGGTGCCGCCGTGGTCGTCAACGGCGTCCTCCTGCGCGGCGCGACCGGCGGCGCGGGCGAAATAGACGCCATGCAGGTCCCCGACCGGGCCAACGCCGACACGGGCACGGAACGCACCGGCTCCCGCTACGGCGACCTCCTCGACAGCGCCGCCATCGTGAAGCTGGCGCGCGCGCACGGCGTGTCGGCCCGCAGCGGCCGGTCCGCCGTCAGCAAAGCCCTGGCCGAGGGAATCTCCGGCCGCGAGTTCCTGGTGGACCTGGCCCGCCGCATCGCGACCGGCGTGGCCAACGTGATCGCCGTCCTCGACCCGGAGCTCGTCCTGCTGTCCGGCGACATCGCCCAGGCGGGCGGCAGCACGCTCGCCGACCTGGTGGCCGCCGAGCTCCGCCGCCTGGTGGTGCCCCGCACCCCCGTCAAACTCGCTCTGGTGACCGGGAAACCGGTGCGCTCCGGCGCACTGCATTCCGCGCTGTCGGTCGTCAGGGAACAGGTGTTCGGCCTACCCGCCGCCACGACCGAACCCTTCCGAGGCCCACAACACGCCTGAGACGTCCCGACACGTCGCAGGCGTCCCGCGGGCCGCAACGTCCCCGACCGCACGTTGAGAGAAGGAGAGCACATGCGCAAGGTCCCCCGCGCAGCGTTGCTATGCGTGGCCGCCGCGGTGTCCCTGTCCGCCTGCGCGGCAGGCGCGGGCAAGTCCGACCAGACCGGTGGCCTGGCCGCCGCGCCCGGCAAGGACGACAAGTTCACGATCACCGTGTGGAGCGGCTTCTCCGAACGGGAGAAGGACGAGGTCACCAAGGCGTTGGAGAGCTTCAAGAAGAAGTACCCCAACGCCGAGATCAAGCACGAGGGCAGCCAGGACGACGACAAGATCACCGCCGGCATCCGGGGCGGGAACCCGCCGGACGTCGCGCTGTCGTTCACCACCGACAACATCGGCCAGTTCTGCTCGTCCGGCTCGTTCCAGGACCTCAAGGGCTACATCGACCGGGACAAGGTCGACCTGGGCCAGATCCCGGACGCCGTCCGCTCCTACACCGAGTACAAGGGCACGCGCTGCGCGATGCCGATGCTCAGCGACGTGTACGGCCTGTACTACAACAAGGACCTGCTCGCGGAGGCCGGGATCACCTCCCCGCCGAAGACCATCGCCGAGCTGGTCGACTTCGCCAAGCGCACCACCAAGCGCGCGGCGGACGGCTCGATCGAGGTCGCGGGCTTCATCCCGACCATGGACTTCTACGCCAACCGCCCGTCGATCCTCGCCCCGAACTTCGGCGCGAAGTGGGCCGGCCCGGACGGCAAGTCGTCGCTGGCCACGCCCGAGTGGGCGGAGATGCTGAAGTTCCAGAAGGACCTGGTCGACTTCTACGGCTTCGACAACCTGGAGCGGTTCCGCGCGGGCCTTGGCCAGCAGTACTCCACGGACCACGCGTTCCACCAGAGCAAGATCGCGATGATGATCGACGGCGAGTACCGCACGGCGTTCCTCAAGGACCAGGCCCCGAACGTCAAGTTCGGCACCGCGCCGTTCCCGACCAGCAAGCCCGACCTGTACGGCGCGGGCTTCACGGCGGGCACGATCATGGGCATCCCGAAGGGCGCGAAGAACCCCGGCGCGGCGTGGGAGCTGATCAAGCACATGTCGTTCGACACCGAGGCGATCGTGAACCTGGCCAACGGGCTGAAGAACATCCCCAGCACCAAGGCCGCGCTGGCCGACTCGCGCCTCCAGGTGGACGAGAACTACAAGACGTTCATCGACCTGGCCTCCAGCGGCAAGCTCCAGGGCAACCCGGTGACGCCGATCGGTGACGCGCACATCAAGGCGGTGGGCGACTTCGGCACGTCGTACCTGGCGGGCCGGGTGCCGGACGTGATGGCGGGGTTGAAGGAAGTCGACAAGCAGATCGACGACCAGATCGCGAAGAGCGGCAAGTAGTCATGACGGCCACGCTCGAACGCGTGGACGCGGCCCGGACCGCCCCCGCCAAGGGGCGGTCCCGGGCCCGCGCCCGGCACCGGTTGACCGTGCTGGCCCTGATGGCCCCGGCGGCCCTCGGGTTCATCCTGTTCTTCGGCTACCCGCTGGTCGCCACGGTCGGGTTCTCGTTCACCCAGTACGACCTGATCAACCCGCCCGTGTGGTCCGGGTTCGCGAACTACGCCTACATGTTCGCCGACCCGCTGTTCGGGACGGCGGTCTACAACACCCTGTGGTTCGTGGTGGTGCTGACCATCGCCCGGGTGGTGTTCGCGCTGGGTGTCGCGTCGGTGATCGCCCGGCTCAAGTCGGGCGTCGGGCTGGTGCGCACCCTGTGCTACCTGCCCTCGCTGGCGCCGCCGGTCGCGGCGACCCTGGCGTTCTTCCTGGTGGTGCGCCCGAACGACGGCCCGCTGGACACCGTCTTCGGCTGGTTCGGCGCGGACAGCCCGCTGTGGTTCTCCGACCCCGCGTGGTCCAAGACCGGCATCACGGGCGTGATGCTGTGGGTGTCCGGCGACCTGATGATCATCGTGCTGGCCGCGATCCTGGACGTGTCGCAGGAGCAGTACGAGGCGGCCGAGCTGGACGGCGCGGGGCCGCTGCGGCGGTGGTGGCACATCACGCTGCCGTCGATCTCGCCGGTGCTGATCTTCGGCGTGGTGAACTCGATCATCCTGGCGCTCCAGGTGTTCACGCAGGCGGTGGTGGCGGGTTCGGCGGCCAGCGGCTCGTCCGAGCTCACCGGCAACACCAAGTACCTCGGCTACCCGGAGAACTCGACGCTGACGTTCCCGGTGTGGCTGTACTCCAAGGGTTTCCGCCAGTTCGACATGGGCTACGCGGCGGCGATGGCGACCGTGCTGTTCATCGTGTCGTTCGCCGCCACCGCCGTGCTCGTCCAGCGGATGCGCAAGGCGTCGTACCAGGAGGAAGGAGGTCCCGGGGCATGACCGCGGCACTCGACCGACCCGCCCGCCTGCACGACGGCAGGCCGAAGAACTGGCGCGGGATCCTGGACTGGGTGGCGGTGCACAGCATCGGCATCGCGATGGGCCTGATCTTCGCGACGCCCGTCGTGTTCGTGTTCCTCACCGCCGTGATGCCGGACGACCAGGGCTTCACGAAGGACCTGTGGCCGCGCGAGTGGCACTGGGGCAACTTCGTCGAGGTCTTCGACAAGGCGCCGCTGCTGACCTACCTGGGCAACAGCATGCTGTACTCGCTGCTGGCCACGGCGGGGATGCTGCTGTCGTCCATCCCGGCGGCCTACGCGCTGGCGAAGCTGCGCTGGCGCGGCCGGAACGTGGCGTTCCTGCTGGTGGTGGGTGCGATGATGCTCCCGCCGCAGGTGGTGGCCGTGCCGCTGTACGACACGTGGTCCAGCCTGGGCCTGACCGGCTCGCTGTGGCCGCTGATCGCGCCGTACTTCCTGTTCGACGCGTTCAGCATCTTCCTGCTGCGCCAGTTCATGCTGACCATCCCGCAGTCCTATGTGGACGCGGCCCGGGTGGACGGCTGCTCGGAGTTCCAGACCCTGGTGCGGATCGTCGTGCCGATGGCCAAGCCCGGTATCGCCGCCACCGCGCTGTTCTGCTTCCTCTTCACCTGGAACGACTACTTCGGCCCGCTGCTCTACACCGGCGAGAAGCCGGACCAGTGGACGCTGTCGCTGGCGCTGTCGTCGTTCAAGGGCCTGCACCACGTCCAGTGGAACCTGACGATGGCGGTCACGCTGCTGATCATGGTCCCCGCCGTGGTGCTGTTCATCTTCGCCCAGCGTTCATTCGTCAAGGGCATCACTTTCACTGGAGTCAAAGGATGAAGCTCACCGTGGTCGGGGGCGGTTCCACCTACACCCCGGAACTGGTCGACGGCATCGCGGGGCGGCGGACGAGCCTGGCGGTGGACGAGATCGTCCTCGTCGACCCGGACCGGGACCGGCTGGAGGTGGTCGGCGCGTTCTCGCAGCGCCTGCTCGACCACGCCGGCCACCCCGCGCGCGTGCACACCACGTCCGACCTCGAAGAGGGCGTGGACGGCGCCTCCGCCGTCCTGCTCCAGCTCCGCGTGGGCGGCCAGGAGGCCCGCGCCCAGGACGAGACGTTCCCGCTGGTCTGCGACTGCGTGGGCCAGGAGACGACCGGCGCGGGCGGCCTGGCGAAGGCCCTGCGCACCGTGCCGGTGGTGCTGGACATCGCCGAACGGGTGCGCAGGATCGCCGGTGACGACACCTGGATCGTCAACTTCACCAACCCGGTCGGCATCGTGACCCGCGCCCTGCTCCAGGCCGGCCACCGCGCCGTGGGCCTGTGCAACGTGGCGATCACCTTCCAGCGCTGGACGTCCGCGCTGCTCGGCGTCGAACCCGAGGCGGTGCAACTGGAGCACGTCGGCCTCAACCACCTGACGTGGGAACGCGGCGTGTTCGTCAACGGCGAGGACCGGCTGCCGGAACTCCTCGAACACCACGCGGACGCGATGGCCGAGCACATCGGCGTGCCCGGGTCCCTGATGCGCCGGCTGGGCATGGTCCCGTCGTACTACCTGAAGTACTTCTACGACCACGACGACGTTGTCAGGAAGCAGAAGAGCGACCCGCCGCGCGCAGAAGTCGTGGCGGGCGTGGAAAAGGAGCTGCTGGGCATCTACGGCGATGTCAACGTCGTCACCAAGCCCGAGCAGCTCTCCCAGCGCGGCGGCGCGTACTACTCCGAGGCGGCCGTGCAGCTGGTGCACGCCCTGACCGGCGGCACGGGCGCGGAACAGCACGTGGTGAACGTCCGCAACGACGGCACCCTGCCGTTCCTGCCCGACGACGCCGTGATCGAGGTGCCCGCCGTGGTCACCGACCAGGGCGCGCGGGCACTGCCGGTCGAGCCGCTGGAGCCCACGATCTCCGGCCTGATCGCGCACGTCACCGCCTACGAGTACCTGGCCCTGGACGCCGCCGTGCGCGGTGGCCGGGACCGGGTGGCGGACGCCCTGCTGGCCCACCCGCTGATCGGGCAGTACGGGATCGCCGAAAAGCTGGCCGACGAGCTGGTGTCGCGCAACCGCGACTTCCTGCCCTGGGCGAACGGCCGGGGGGCTTGATGACCGACCGGGTGCTGGCCATCGACGGCGGCAACAGCAAGACCGCCGTGGCGCTCGTCGACGTCGCCGGACGGGTGCTGGCCCAGGTCCGCGGACCGGGCGCGTCCCCGCAGAACGTCGGCCTGCCGCGCAGCCTGGAGGTGTTCGAGGGCCTGGCCCGTGCGGCGGCCCGGGAAGCCGGACTGCCCGCCGACGAGCCCATCGCCACCCACACCGCCGCCTACCTGGCCGGGGCCGACCTGCCGAAGGAGGAGGAGGACCTGCGGGCCGCGATCGAGCGGCGCGGCTGGTCGGAGACGACCGTCGTCGGCAACGACACGTTCGCCCTGCTGCGCGCCGGCACGTCCGACGGCATCGGCGTGGCCGTCGTGTGCGGCGCGGGCATCAACTGCGTGGGCGTGGCCCGGGACGGCCGCACCCACCGGTTCCCGGCGCTGGGCCGGATTTCCGGCGACTGGGGCGGCGGCGGCCAGATCGGCACCGAGGCCCTCTGGCTGGCCGTCCGGGCCGAAGACGGCCGCGGCGAACCCACCGCGCTCCTCGACGCCCTGATCACCCACTACGGCGCGCGGAACATCGCCCAGGTGGTCGAACAGCTGCACTTCGAGGAGGTCGAGTTCGACCCGCACGCCCTGTGCCCCCTGCTGTTCGAGGTGGCGGCGACCGGCGACGAGGTGGCCCGCACGGTGGTGGAGCGACTGGTCGAGGAGGTCACGCTGCTCGCGTCGGTGTCGCTGCGCCGCCTGGAACTCCTCGACGAGCCGGTCGACGTGGTGCTCGGCGGCGGCGTGCTGACCGGCACGAACGGCGTGGTGGTCGACGCGGCACGGGACCGCCTGCGGGACATCGCACCCCTGGCCGAGGTCCGCGTGGTCGACGTGCCGCCGGTGGTGGGCGCGGCGCTGCTGGGCCTGGACGTGCTGGGTGCCGAGCCCGGCGCGGAACTGCGGCTGCGCACCGCGTACGAGAACCGCCTGCCCCTCGACCTGGCGGCCGGGGGATAGCGAGACCCCGGTGCGCGGGGGGGAGAGAGGCGGCGGCCCACCCCCCGCACCCGCCCCCGCCCCCCGGGCCGGGGGAGGGTCGGCGGCGGCTCCGCCGGACAGCGGGCCCGCCCCCACGACGACGTCAAGCGCCCGACGTCGTCGTGGGGGCACCTTCCGAAGTCGTGGTCGTCGTCACGGTGGTCGTGGTCACCACGGTCTCCGCACTCGCCGACGTGCTGACGGACGGTTCCGACGCGCTCACGGAGGGCAACGGCCCGATCGGCGTGCCGGGCGTGATCTGCGCTGTAATCGACTGTGTCGTACCGGTAGTCGAAGTCGGCCCGACGACCCCGCTCCGACCGGTGGTCTCCGCCGGCCCGCCACCCTCGTAGTCCATCGGCGGACCGTCCCCGCCGGGCGGCCGGGCCGGATCCGACGACGTGCCGATCCGTTGTCGCGGCGGCGGTTCCGGCTCGTTCCGGTAGAGGACGACACCGGTGATCAGCCCGGCTGACAGAGCCAGGACACCGAACGACAGCAGTGGGAGGGGCAGACGCGGCACGGCGGGCAAGGCTACGGCCCGTCGGGTGACGAATCGCCCATTGCCGACACGAGTCCCCTCTATCGAGTGACGCTCCGGTAACGGTGTCGTCAACCGACGGTGGCGTAGGTCCGACGTTCGGAGGCATTCTGTCTAGCGCGGTCACGGGGGTGTCGCGCGGAACGAGGGGAGCGGCGCCAATGGACGGGTTGGACAGCTACGTCGCGGTGGGGGACAGCTTCACCGAAGGTATGGACGACCCGGGCCCGAACGGCACGTACCTCGGCTGGGCGGACCGCCTGGCGGCGATGATCTCCACCCGGCGGGCGGGCTTCCGGTACGCGAACCTGGCCATCCGGGGCAAGATGCTCCAGGAGATCGTGGACGAGCAGATCCCGATGGCGGTCGGGCTGAAGCCGAAGCTGGCCACGTTCTGCGGCGGCGGCAACGACATCCTGGTGCCCGGCTCGGACCCGGACGCGGTGGCCGAGGTGTACGAGATCGCCGTGGCCGACCTGCGCGCGGCGGGCACCGAGGTCGTGATCTTCACCGGCTTCGACCCCAAGCACACGCCGTTCCTGCGCTCGCTGCGCGGAAAGATCGCCATCTACAACAGCCACCTGTGGTCGGTGGCCGAGCGCTACCACTGCCGAGTGGTCGACCTGTGGTCCATGTCCGTGCTACACGACCGTCGCGCCTGGAGCGAGGACCGCCTGCACCTGTCCCCCGAGGGCCACCGCCGGGTGGCCCTGCGGGCGGCGGAAGTCCTGGGCTTCCAGCCCGACGAGGACTGGAGCACGCCGTGGCCGCCGCTGGACAACGAGGACTGGATGACCCAGCGCAGGCACGACCTGAAGTGGGCCCGGGAACACGTGGTCCCGTGGATCGGCCGCCAGCTGCGCGGTGAGTCCATGGGAGACGGACTGGCGCCCAAGCGGCCCCAACTGCTCCCGGTCAGCTGCGACAACTGACTTCGCGGACCGCTCCCGGAACGGGTCAGCCGGCCGGCACTCTACCCCCAAAGCCGGCCGGCTGACGGTCGGGTGGCTTCCCCCCTGGCATCCCCCTCCAGAGCCACCCGTGCACGCCGATCCGCGAAAGCGTTGATCAGCGAGCGATACCAAGCTCCCATGACCGCTCGGTCATGTGCTAAACGACCGCTAAACCTCGGTGGTCAACGCTTCAAGAGCCGTTCGGACCAACATCGCCTGCGGTGCGCCGAGCCGCTCGAACAGCCGCAGCGACTCCACCAACTCCGCTTGCGCCGCAACGACTTCCCCGCGCTTGGCGAGCACCGTGCCGAGCACCTGCCTGCCGAACGCCTCCTCGAACTGCATCGACCCGCCCCGGGCCAGCTCGACCCCCTGCCGGGCGTTCTCCTCGGCCTCCCCCAGCAGCCCCAGCTCCGCGTACAGCTCCGCCAGGTTGGTCACCGCCAGCACGTACGCCCGCTCGTCCCCGTTCCGGTGGTGGATCTCCATCGCCTGGAACTGGTGCTGCGCCGCCGTTTCCAGCTGTCCCAACAGCTGCTCGACCTGCGCCAGGTTGTTCAGCAAGGCCGCCTCACCCAGCGCGTTGCCGTCCCGCCGGGCCACCTCGACCGCTTCCCGGTACTGGGCGAGCGCCTCTTCGTTCCGCTCTTCGGCCGACAGCGCGCACGCCAACTGGTCCAACGTCATCACCAGGTACCGCGGATCCCCCAGATCCGCCGCGATCCGGTACGCCCGCTCGGCTTCCGGCAGCGTCCCCCGCGCGGCCCCGGTCCACACGTTGATGGCGTGCATGGCGTGCAGCACCAGCATCTCACCCCGCCGGTCGCCGGCCACCCGCGCGGACGCCAGCCCGAACTCCGCGATCCCGTGCCACTCGCGACTGACCAGCCGGGCCACGCAGTACGGGTACACCAGCCGCACCAGCTGCCAGACCTGTTGGTGCAGACCGGCTTCCGACCCCGCGTGCACCAGTGCGATCAGGTTCGGCCACTCCTTGTCGAACCAGGACAACGCCTGCCCCGACGTCGCCGGCCGCGGCGCGCCCGGCTCTCCGTTCGAGAAATCCAACCCGTCATCGATCGGCCGGATGAGCCGACGGGCGTGGTCGCACGCCGCCAGGTAGTGGTCCATCAGCCGACGCAGCGCGGACTTCCGCCGATCCCGGTGCTCGTCGGCGAGCACCTCACGCGCGTACAGCCGCACCAGGTCGTGCAGCACGAACCCGCCACGCCACTGCTCCACCAGCAGGTGCGCGTCCGCCAGGTCCGCTAATCGCCCCGCGGCCGTGCCCAGATCGGTCTGGCACAGCGCGGAGATCGCGTGCGGACTCACCCATCGGCCCGGAACCAGACCTGCCGCCCGAAACGTGTCCGCCAGTTCCGGCGGGAGGTTGCGGTAGGACACCGCAAGCGCTCGCGCCACGCCGATACCCGTGTCGGCGAGGTCCAGGGTGCGCAGCCGGGCGTCGTCGTCGGACAGCTGCGCCACCAGCGCCTCCACCGTCCACTCCGGACTGAACACCAGCTTCGCCGCCGCGATCCGCAACGCCAGCGGCAGGTTCCCGCACAGCTCGGCCAGCATCCGCATGGCCACCGGCTCCTGCTCGGACAGCGGCTTGCCGACCACCTCGTCCACCAGGCGGACCGACTCGTCCTCCCGCAACGTGTCCAGCGTCAGCATCCGCGCCCCGTTGCTGACCACCAGCGACTCCAGCCGCCGCCGCGAGGTCACCAGCACCACCGAACCCGCGCCGGGCGGCAGCAGCAGCCGCACCTGTTCCGGGTCCCACGCGTCGTCCAGCACGACCAGCACCCGCCGCTTGGCCAGCACCGACCGGTAAAGCCCGACCCGGTCGTCCAGGTCGCGCGGCACGCCGTCGGACGGCACGCCCAGCGCGATCAGGAACCGCGCCAGCACCTCGGCGGGCGCGACCGGGTCCCGGTCCGGTGCGAAGCCGTTCAACGCGGCGAACAGCGACCCGTCCGGGAACTGCTCGGCCCGCCGATGCCCCCACGTGACGGCCAGCTCCGACTTGCCGATGCCGGGCGCGCCGTTGACCACGGCGACCGTCGTCGCGCTCAGGTCCCGCCCGTCGCACAGCCGGTCCAGCCAGGCCAGCTCCTCGTCCCGCCCGATGAACCCGGACGCGGCGGCGGGCAGCTGCGCCGGCACCACCACCCCCGGACGGGGCGGCACCAGCGCCACCGGCTCGGCCAGTCCGGGCGAGCTCAACGCCGGGTCGTCCCGCAGCACCTGCTCGTGCAGCACCCGCAGCTCCGGCCCGGGGTCGATGCCCAGCTCGTCCACGACCCGCCGGTGGAACCGCTGGTAGGCCTCCAGCGCGTCGGCCCGCTGACCCGACCGGTACAGCGCCCGCATGATGTGCCCGACGAGCCGTTCCCGGAACGGGTACTCGCTCACCAGCTGCCGGAGCTCCCCCACCAGCTCCAGGTGCCGACCGAGCTCCAGCTCCGCCTCGACGCGCTCTTCGAGTGCGGCAAGCCGAAGCTCCTCCAGGTCCGTCGTGATGGGCTCACCCGGCACGTCCGCCAGCACCTGGCCCCGCCACAGCCCCAACGACTCGCGCCGCAGCTGCGCCCGGATCGGCGCGGGCTTGCCCCGGGCGGACGACACCAGCTGGCGCGCCCGGTGGAAGTCCAGCCGCCACGGGTCGACGGCCAGCTGGTAGCCGGGCGGGGTGGTCAGGATGCGCGCCGAACCCGCCGGATCGGCCTGCTCCAGCATCCGGCGCAGCCGGGACACGTAGCCGTGCACGATGGTCCGGGCCGTGGCCGGCGGGTCGTCGGCCCACAGGCTGTCCACGATCTCGTCGATCGGGACCACCCGGTTGGCCTCCAGGACCAGCATCGCGAGCAGGCCGCGCATCCCCCGGCGGCCGATGACGAGTTGGCGGCCGTCGGCGAGCACCTGCAACGGCCCGAGCACACCGAACTCCAGCCCGCTCTTGCTCCGCTCGGCCATGCCCCTCCCCCCGCCTCGGTTCGTACCCCGGTCAGTTCGGTCGGTCACAGGTCAGGTGCGCCAGGCGCGCCCTGAGATACCTGCGGGTAGATATTGCTTGCTCAACTAGTCGTGCTCCCATGACCGGACGGGCCCACGACGGCTAGGGTTTTGGCCCCGGACGACGCAGTGCAGGAGGGCAAGTGCCGCGCGAGCCGATGAGCGTGGTCGACCGTGGCGCCGCCTGCCTGCTGGGCGGCGCGCTGGGCGATGCCCTTGGCGCGCCCATCCAGTACTTGGGGTGGACGGATATCCAACGAGACCACGGCCCGGAAGGTGTGCTGGCACCGCCGCGACCCGCCCTGGTGACCGACGACACCCAGCTCACCCTGTTCACCGCCGACGGCTACCTGCGCGCCTGGGTGCGCGGTCGCAACACCGGCGAGTGGGAGCCGGTGGACGAGGTGTGGCACAGCTACCGGCGCTGGCTGTCGACCCAGCAGGTGGCCGCGCCGGACCTCGGCGCGACCGGCCTGGTCGGCGACGAGCGGCTGTACTCCAGCCGGTCGCCCGGCCTGACCTGCCTGCGGGCGCTGGCGGCGGACACCGCGCCGACCCCGGAGGAGCCGCACAACGAGTCGTCCGGCTGCAACGGTGTGACGCGCACCGCACCCGCCGGCTTCGCGCCGACCTCGGACATCGCCTACGACCTGGGCTGCCGGTTCGCGGCGCTGACCCACGGCGGCACCGGCGGCTGGGTGGCGGGCGGCGCGTTCGCGCTGCTGATCCACCTGATCGCGGTGAAGGGCCGGCCGGTGCGCGAGGCGGTGGACCAGGTGATCGGCCGCGTGCTGCGGGACGACCCGTACACCGCGAACACGCTGAACCGGGCCGTGGTGTTCGCCGACGAGCACCGGGCGCTCGGGTTCGACTCGGTGCGGGTGGACCGGCTGGGCAGCGGCTGGACCGGCCCGGAGGCGATGGCGATCGCCGTGCACACGGTGCTGGTGTACCCGAAGCGGACGCAGTTCGTGGACGCGCTCAGAGCGGCGGCGAACCACTCCGGCGGCAGCGACGCGACGGCGGCGCTGACCGGCAACATCCTGGGCGCGCTGCACGGCTCGGACGCCCTGCCCCGGGACTGGCTGATGACCCTGGAGCTGGTGGACCTGCTGACCCGGATCGGCCACGACCTCGGCCACTCGGTGGTGGGCGCCGAGTTCGACTACAGCCGCTACGAGTAACACCCCGCATGGTCTATCGGGTTTCCCCCGGCCGGGTGAGCGGAACGCACACATCGGGCTCGGGCCGGCCCGGTACAGCCGGCCTCGGCCGCACGTTCCCGAATGCGTGCGACCGAAGCCGGCTCTCCACGCGGCACGGCCGGGGCACGCCCCGAGCGCGAAACCCGGCTGACCTGCGTAGAGCGGGGAACCCGTGCGCGGAACCGTAGCAGAGCGCGTGTGGGCCATCACAGCCGGCCCATCTCCTTAACAACGTGAAGGGATAGGGCAACATCGTTCACCGTGCGACTGGGACGTGACACGATCGTGCGGGCGGCGCTGGGCCTGCTGAACGACGTCGGACTGGACGGGTTGACGCTGCGCCGGCTGGCCGAAGAGCTGGACGTGCAGGCGCCCGCCCTCTACTGGCACGTGAAGAACAAGGCCGAGCTCCTGGACGGCATGGCCAAGGCGATCTTCACCGACGCCATGGACGGCCTCGAAGCCCCCGGGCGCGGCGAGTCGTGGGTCGAGTGGACCGCCGAGACCGCCCGCCGACTGCGGGACAGCCTGCTGGCCTACCGGGACGGCCCCCGCGTCCTGTCCGGCGCGTACCTGGCCCAGGCCGCCGGCCGCCCGCTGGAACTGTCCCTGCGCACCCTGTGCGACGTGGGCTTCTCGGTCCGGGACGCGGCCCGCGGCATCACCGCCGTCTACGCCTACGTCCAGGGCTTCACGATCGAGGAACAGGCCCACCTGCCACCCGAACCCGACCCGGGCCGCTACCCCCTCTCCGCCCGGGCCCACCGCGAACTGGCCGACGCCGACGCCGGCGAAGCCGACGCCCGCTTCGAACACGGCCTGCACCTGCTTCTGTCGGGCCTGCGCCTGTCCAGGTTCGGCGGCTGATCGAACGCGACGGCCGCACGGCTCACGCCGCGACCGGCATCCCCGGCGTCCGGTACACCCGCCGGGACGCGTCCACCGCGTAGATCTCGCACCCGTCCTGACCCGCCGCCCACGGAATGCCGTCCAGCCCCATCGCGAACGCCGCCGTGGCGGTCGCGTCGGCCACCGTCAGCGAAGGCGCGAAAACGCTGAGGCTCAACAGATCCGTCACCGCCGCACCGGTCCGCCCGTCGAGAATGTGGTCACCCCGCTCGTACCGCCCGGACGTGGCCACCGCACCCTCGCCCACCTCCAGCACCACGCAGAACCGGTCCGCCTCCAACGGGTGCCGCACCCCCACCCGCCAAGGCCCACCCGCCGCGACGACGTCCCCGCCCGCGTTCACCACGTACCGCGTGGCCCCACCCGCGACGAGCAGTTCGGCCGCCCGCTGCACGGCCCACCCCTTGACCACCGCACAGGGGTCCAACCGCCGCCCGGGCAGCCGCACCTGGAACGCGCCCCCGGTGGCCAGCCGGTAGTGCTCGCACAGGTCGAGCACGTGGACCAGATCCGGGCTGAGCTCGTTCGGGGCGAGCTCGGCCCGGTCCAGCCGGGACACCTCGCTGTCGGTGCGGAACGGGCTGAACCGGGCGTCCGCCTCGCGCAGCCACTCGAACGCCCGCTCCACCGCGTCGGTGTCCCCGTCCCGGAGGTCCACCGAGATCGGCAGACCCATGATGTGCTCGACCCGGCGCACGGTCAGTCCTTCGCGTCGATCGCCGCTTGCAGCGACTGCACATACGCCTCGCTGGTCGCGGTCGCGCCGGAAACCGTGTCCACGTCGGCACTCTGCGCCGTCAACGTCTCCTGCACCAGCACCGGCACGGCCTGCCGGGTGGGCGCGCTGCCGGGCTGCTTCAGCATCTTCACGCCGGCGATCCGATCGCCGGCGAACGTGACCTGCACCTGCACGTCACCATGGCCGGTGCGGACCAGCTTCCCGTCCACCGTCTGCGTCGCCCCGGACGGCTCCCCGCTCGGACCGGGAACCTGGACGGGCGCTTCCGGCGCGGCCACGTCGACCGTCTCGGGCCGCGCTTCGAAGCGCCACAACGGGATCAGGCCCGCGACGGTCAGCAACAGGATCGGCACTGTTCTCTTCACGGCTCGTCCCCTCAACTCGCCAGGCTGAAACGTTCGGCGTGGACCTGCCGCTTCGGCACACCCAGCTCTCGCAGGCTCTGCAACACCGCGCCGGTCATCCCGGGCGGCCCGCACACGAACACGTCCCGGTCGCGAACGTCCGGCACCGCACGGGAAAGCGCGTGCGGACCGAGCGGCGGCCCGTACGGCGTGCGGGCGTTGGACGGCCCGGTCACCACGTGCAGCACCGCGCGCCTGGCCTGCGCCAGACCGCGCATCTCGTGCAGCAGCACGGCGTCCTGCGGCCGGCTCACCCGGTAGATCACCACGACGTGCCCGCGCAGCTCCTCCAGCAGCGCCCGAACCGGCGTGATGCCGACGCCTCCGGCGACCAGCAACGTGTTCGGCCGCGTCCGGTGCATCGTCGTGAACGCCCCGTACGGACCTTCGGCGAACACCCGCGTCCCCGGCCGCAACGCCCGCAGCGATGCACTCCCCTCGCCCAACGCCTTGGCGGTCAGCCGGAGGTGCCGGCCGTCCGGCGCGGCGGACAGCGAGAACGGGTTGGCCTGCCACCACCGGTCTCGCGTCAGGAAGCGCCACAGGAAGAACTGCCCCGCCCGCGCCGGTAGTTTGTGCAGGTCACGGCCGGTGATGTAGATCGACACCACGTCGTCCGCCTCGGGCACCACGGCCGCGATCCGCAGCCGGTGCCGGAGGTTGCGCCACAGCGGCAGCACGAGCCGTCCGGCGAACACCGAGCCGAGCGCGAATCCCCAGACACCCCACCAGTAGGCGGTCGCCGCCGGGGACGCGGTGAACGTCGTGCCGGTCCCGACCTGGTGCGAGAACGCGAGGAACACCGCGATGTAGGTGTACAGGTGGATGAAGTGCCAGGTCTCGTAGGCCATCCGCCGCCGCGCGAACCGCGCCGACAGCCCGCCGACGAGGATGATCACCAGCAGCGCGACGATCGCCCGCAGCACACCGTCCACCGTCGTGGCCAGCGAAACCAGCTCGTCGACCGGCGATAGCGACGCGAGCCGCGCGTACCCGAGGGTGATGAACACCGCGTGCGCCAACAGCATCCACAGCAGCGAGAACCCGACCCAGCGGTGCCAGGACGTGAGCCGGTCCATGCCCAGCCGCCGGTCCAGCCACGGCAGCCGGGCCACGAGGAGCAGTTGGAACGCCATCAGCAGCGCCCCGTACAGCCCGGTCAGCCGGCCGATCAGGACCAGGGCGTTGGCCGACAGCCCAGCCTGCACGAACAACGCGGTCACCACGACCACGTTCGCGGCCAACACCGCGTACAAACCAGTGCGGGCCACCACCTTCGGCCGCACGGCCTTGGGTCGCCCGGCCTTCGGGTGACCGGCCTGGGGGTGCACGGCCTGCGCCGGCAGTCGGACGGTGGTCACAAGCGGCACTCCTGTTCGGATGGGGGTCCGCTTCCGAGCCTGCGGACGCGAGCTGTGCCGGCGCTGTCGCCAACCTGTCGGAATCCTGTAGATCAAGCGGGCCGGGACGGATGAGTTGGTCCGCCCGCCGGCCGTGCTCCACCATGAGCACGTGGACAAGGCCAATGCGGTTCGATTGCTCGTCGTGGACGACGAACCCCACATCGCGGACCTGGTGGCGACGGTCGCCCGGTACGAGGGGTGGCAGGCCGCCACGGCGGGCAGCGGCGAGGCCGCGCTGGCGACCGCCGCCGAGTTCCACCCGGACATCGTGGTGCTCGACCTGATGCTGCCCGACCTGGACGGGTTCACCGTGCTGGACCGGCTGCGGTCGTCCGGCGCGATGGTGCCGGTGGTGTTCCTGACCGCCCGCGACGGCACCGCCGACCGGGTAGCCGGCCTGACCCGGGGCGGCGACGACTACCTGGTCAAGCCGTTCTCGGTGGAGGAGCTGATGGCGCGGCTGCGGGCCGTGCTGCGGCGGTCCACCGGTCCGCAGTGGAAGCGGTCCGTGCTGAAGGTGTCGGACCTGGCGCTGGACGAGGACACCCGCGAGGTGCGGCGCGCCGGCAAGCTGGTCACCCTCACGCCCACCGAGTACGAGCTGCTGCGCTACCTGATGCGCCGCTCGCCGGCCGTGCTGACCAAGGCGCAGATCCTGGACCACGTGTGGGAGTACGACTTCGGCGGCCGGTCCAACGTGGTGGAGCTGGTCATCTCGCACCTGCGGCGCAAGCTGGACGACGGCCACCCGCCGCTGATCCACACCGTGCGCGGCGTCGGGTACGTGCTGCGCCGGGCACCGGACTGATGGCCCGGCTGCGGCTGGGCACCCGGCTGGCGCTCGGCCTGGGCCTGCTCACGCTGGGCGTGTTCGCGGGCGTCGGCACCGTGATGGTGACCAACATGGAGAACTACCTCGCGGACAAGCTCGACGACCAGATGACGCTCACCCAGTACGAGCTGGAGAAGGACGTCAAGCGGTACGGCAAGCTCAACAAGTCGATCTACGGCTGGTTCGCCGCCGTGTACCGGGTGTCCGACGGGCGGGCCGTGATCGAGCCGCCCGCCGAGCTGCCGCCCGACTCGACCGAGCTGGCCCACATCGCCCTGGAGGTGACCGGCGACAAGCCGGCGTTCCGCACCGCGGAGCTGCCCGGCAAGGGCACCTACCGGCTGCGCGGCTGCCCGATGGGCGACGGGCTGGTGCTGGTCAGCGCCGCACCGATGAACGACCTCACCACGACCGTGCGACAGCTGGTGATGGTGGTGGTGGCGACGTTCCTGCTGGCGCTGATCGCGTTCGTGGTGATCGGGCGGGCCGTGCTGCGGCGCGGGTTGCAGCCGTTGAGCGACATGGCGCAGACCGCGCACGACATCGCGTCGCACGACCTGACCGACTCGGCGCGGCTGGCGGTGCGCGCGGAGGGCGACAACGGCGGCGTCGAGGTGGAGGAGCTGCGGACCGCGTTCAACACCATGCTGGAGCACATCGACTCGTCGCTGGCCGCCCGCACGGCCGCCGAGCAGCGGCTGCGGAGGTTCATCGCGGACGCGTCGCACGAGCTGCGCACCCCGTTGACGTCGATCCGGGGCTACGCGGACCTGTTCCGGTACGCGGCGGCGAACGAGCCGGAGGAACGTGAGGCGCACCTGGAGAAGCTGCGGTCCGAGGCGGCGCGGATGAGCGTGCTGCTGGACGACCTGCTGCTGCTGGCCAGGCTGGACTCGCCCGAGACGGACGCGCCGCTGCGCCCGGAGGACGGCGACCTGACGGAGCTGGTGCGCGAGTCGGCGGACGCGTTCCGGGCGGCCCGCCCCGACCACCCGCTGGCCGTGGTCGTCGCGGCCCCGTTGCGGGCGCGGTTCGACCCGCTGCGGCTGCGGCAGGTGCTGGACAACCTGCTCGCCAACGCCGCCCTGCACACCCTGCCCGGCACGGCCGTGGCGCTGTCGGCGAGCGTCGAGGGCCGGGACGCGGTGCTGCGGGTGAGCGATTCCGGTCCGGGCATCCCGGCCGCCGACCAGGCCCGGATCTTCGACCGGTTCTACCGGGTGGACGACTCCCGCACCCGCGACCGGGGCGGCAGCGGCCTGGGCTTGGCGGTCGTGCACTCGTTGGTGGTGGCGCACGGCGGCACGATCGGGTTGGACAGCACACCGGGCTCCACCACGTTCACCATCCGCATTCCGCGCTACTGAACGTTTTACGACCGAACGGCTGCAGCCGAACAGCTTCAACCGAATGGCCCCGACTGAATGACCCCCACTGAATGGCCGCACGGCTGTTTCGAGGGACTGCCCGGCAATTTGCGAGATTTCTTGGCGATACGGATTTCCGCAGCCAAAACCGCAGGTCACCCACCCGTGGCGACTGGCGACCGTTTGCCGGACAGGAAAGTGACGACGAATTGAGCAGTACTCGACGGGATCACGCCGAATCCGTCTGATGCGGGCCGGGCAACGCCGCCCGACTCCGCATTCGGACCGCGCCCGGACCCCTGCGTCCGGGCGCACGAGCGAGAAGAGATCCCGACGATGCACCGCTTCCGCAGACCCGCGCTGGCGCTCGCCGCCGCGGCGCTGGCCGCGTCCGTGACCCAGGTCGTCACCCCGGCCGGCGCGGCACCCCTGCCCCCACCGACCAAGTGCGGCCCGCTCGACGTGGCGTTCGTGGTGGACGACACCGGCAGCATGGGTGGCGCGATCAACAACCTGAAGTCCGGTATCAACGCCATCGCCCAGGAGGTGGAGACCCTCTCCGGGTTCAACTACCAGCTGAGCCTGGTGACGTTCAAGGACAACGTCACCGTCGTCAACAACTTCGCGCCGGGCAACAAGACCGCGGTCATCGCCGGCGTCAACGCTTTGGCCGCGTCCGGCGGCAACAACGAGCCGGAGGCGTCCGACGAGGCGCTGAACACCGTGGTGAACAACCTGCCCGCGGCGAGCCGGCCGCAGAACGTCGACTTCAACGTGGCGTGGCGCTCCAACGCGACGAAGCTGACCGTGCTGGTGACGGATGCCCGTCCCGGCGGCTTCGACGACAACTACACGGCGGTCGACCAGAGCAACGCGGCGCTGCGGGCGAACCAGGCGCTGGGCAACGGGATCAAGATCTCGCCGGTCTACGTGCCCACGTCCGGCTCGAACGCCGGCGCGATCGTGCCGATCATGCAGAACTACGCCAACACCACGGGCGGCCTGTACACGCAGGCGCAGCCCAACGGCACGGGTGTCGACACGGCGATCATCAACTTCCTGCGCGACTGCAAGCGCAGCGACGTGTTCATCCGTGACCAGGCGGCGGACACGGGCGTCGAGCCGAACCCGAACTCCCTGTTCTGGAACAGCCCCGACATCAAGGTGTGCCCGGGCCTGGCGGATTGCGGTGCCGGCATCCAGCCCCAGGTCGGTCTGCTGAACTACATCCACGTGCGGCTGAACAACCCGGGCCCGAACGCCAACGCGAACGCGTTCGGCACGCTGAAGGTCTACCGCACGACGCCGGGTGGTTCGACGAACTGGCACCCGGTGACGAACGGCGACTGGACGTACATCGGCGAACAGAGCCTGGCCGTGCCGACCGGTGGCGTGACGGTGGCGAAGATCCCGTGGAACCCGGTCCCCGGCCCGGGTCACTTCTGCCTGCTGGCGCGCTGGGTGTCGGCAACCGACCCGATGACGTTCACGGAGGTGTCCAACACATCCCTGAACACCCAACGGAACAACAATGTCGCGTGGCGCAACTTCCAGACCATCCGAGTGAAGCCGCAGGGGCCTGGCAAGTCGTGGTTCGCGGTGGGCAACGCTACGGAACGCGCCATCAAGACCGACCTGGTGATCACCACGCCGCAGCGTCCGCTGATCGGCTCCGGTCGCGTGATCATCGACCTGGGGCCGCGTTTGTTCGAGCTGTGGCGGTCGACGGGTGCGGCTGGTGAGGGTGTGAAGCAGGCGGGTGAGACGTCGGTGGAGATTGTCGACCCGAAGCGGGCGGTGCTGGCCGGGCTGCCCATCAAGCCCGGTGAGCGCTTCACCACCGAGCTGACCTTCGTCGGCGGGGCCGAGGCGGGGACGTTCACCCACCACATCTTCCAGACGTCGAACGGCGAAGACCTGGGCGGCGTGGCTTACGAGATCAACGTCGACAAGGGCTGATCCCGGGGAAGGCCGACCCTGAGGAAGGACTGCTCCCTCCTTGCGGACGTTGCCCGGCACCGTCACGTCGAACACCACGATCGGCAGGCCGT